>JBGCDT010000176.1:0-25419 GCA_045105695.1 Saprospiraceae bacterium
GTTTCTGATTCCTCTACCATCTGGTTCTAGGCGTACGGAGAAGTTACCAATACCTCTTGTCATGTCACCAGTGTCACCAGGTTTCATAGTCGTAACCAGAGCAACCCAGTCACTCCATCCTTCTCCCATGTACTCACTACCTGCGGTATTCGGTATACAGCTAGTGTTATTAGCTCCACCGACCAAGCGGTTAGAAATACCGTGAGCGTATTCGTGTGCAATGATACCGTTGTCAAAATCAGCATCAAGCAATGTAGGACCACTCTGAGTTGGTTGTACAAAGCAAAGTTCTAGATCACCGCCAGCAAATTGTCTGATGGTTTGACAATCAGAATTAGAAAGCATCAACGTAGGAATGGTTGGTTCATCAGTTGTTCCTCCTCCTGCCATGCCTTGTGCAGGGTCTTCAAAGTTGCAAATAATGAGTGCGATAGCACCGTAAGCTTCAGCATGGGAAGTTTTATCTTGGAAGAAACATCCACCTCTGTCTACTAAGGCGATCTTGCCATCCAGCTCAGCACCATTAACGAATTCTTCTTCACAGCCGTCTGTAGAAGTAGGGTTGTTTACATTATCGTTTACAATGACAACTTCTCCACAAATAGGAGTAGTCGTTACCGCAGGGCCATAGTCAGCTGTTCCTGTAGCATAATTTCCTGCAATAGAAGCAGGAGCTTCGACTGTAATAAAACCAGTAGCATCATTCTGGTCCCAGACGAACATATTCATCGAAGGATTTAAGCCATCTGGAGGTGTACCCATGGAAGCATTATTGATACTACCGTTATCAGCATTGGACTGAGCATACATGTTAACTGGATCGTTTCCAACTCCTCCGTTTCCGAAATTGTTTACCTGGAAAGCACCAGCAGCTTCTGTAAAACCGTAGCTGTAGCTCCAGTCATGAAGGAAGTTACCTGCGTAGAATAAATTTGTAACCGCTGCATCAGGTACATCAGTTGGTTCATCAGTAGCAAGGTCGTAAGGGAAATCAAAATCTAAATCAGCACCACCGTCTGGTTCTGGAATATCAGGTGCCCCATTTCCATCTCTGTCTAACATCGCATGACCATTATTTCCTCTGGTGATAGTGTACTGATTATTACCTGTGTCGTGCCACCCTAGAGGAGAAGCATTAAGGTCTTCTGGATTTACTGCTAATACATGATCTCCATGGATTGGTGATTCCGATGGAAACTCAAATACACGATAAGAATTCAGAACTGTAGTATTCGTATTAGCTAAAGCTTTTTTAACTCCAATTGTTTCCTTTTTTGTAGAGGCAATAGCACTACAAGAAGAACTGTGTCTATGACTAAGATCTGTCTGCTTACATTCAATGACCATATTGGTTTGATCAATGATAGTTCCATTAGTAGCGTCTACATGGAATTGCCAAGCCTTCATATCGTTGGAAGGATCCAGATAGAAACCATAACTTAGGATTAATCTATCGTCTTCACTTTTAAAATAAGACAAGCTTACTTTTACATCGTGTTTTGAAAAACTACCTTTTTCAAAAGTAATTGATCTGTCGCTTTTTTCTTTTACAGAAAGACTACTAGAAACGCTTTTATTCAATTGAGAAAGTACGGCGGTAAGTGCATCTTCAGCACTTAGGGTAGCTGTAGTTGTGTTTACCTTCTCCGCAATGTTTGCAGTGAAGTTGTTACCTGCAAAAATAACTTCTCCTTCGTCAGATACAGCGACATTTGTGATGGCATTATGAATGCCAATACCTTGGTGTTGTTGGTTGAAATAAATGTGCGCAGCTCCACTAACTGTACTGATGTGACTACTGCTGACTGCCAGATCATTGACATCCTGCTGAGTCAGTTCCCAACTTTTGTAATTGTTCTCGATATGTCTTAGTGCAATGTCGAGGGGTGTTTGCGATTGAGCCGTTAGCATATTTGCCGAAAGTAGAAAGGCAAATATTCCAAGGAACCGCAATGGTGTAAAATTTTTAATATTCATCCGATGAGCGATTTGATGGTTGAAAAAATTAGGTAATTAGAAATTGAACAGATCAGGATAAAACTGTATCTGGACATTATTTTATAAAGAAGTCCTAAAAATATATTTTTTTTATTTCAATTAGTGACTGTCATGAGGTAATAATTCTCATTTTGTGCGACATTTACTTTGATTTTATCAGGCTATCGCAATCATTTATACTATAATCAGGAAGTTCCTTAGACAAATCTATCGACTTTAAGGTCTAATCAAAGATCCATCAATACTTATGAAGGCAAAGAAAGAAACGGTTATTTACGGAAGGCACCCCGTGGTGGATGTCATCAAAACAGGGAAATCTATAGACCAGGTAATGCTGCAAAAAGGGACAAGAGGAGAATACGAAATCGAACTTCGTCACTTATGTAGAGAGTATAAAATTCCATTGAAGATGGTCCCCAAGGATCGTTTGGCTAAAGTAACTACTGGTAATCATCAAGGAGTAGTCGCTTTTCTTTCGCCCATCAATTACTACCGACTATCAGATGTGTTGCCCATGCTTTATGAGCAATCTAAAATACCTTTGATTTTGCTATTGGATGGTGTGACGGACGTACGAAACTTTGGTTCTATTGCTCGCTCTGCGGAGTGTTGTGGAGTAGATGCGATTGTGATTCCTGAGAAAGGAACGGCTAGGATAAATTCGGATGCCTTAAAAACGTCGGCAGGAGCATTGGGTAAGATTCCGGTTTGTAGAGAAACCAGTATTCAGGCGGCTGTAGAATTTTTGCAGCTTTCAGGAATTCAGGTTTTAGCCAGTGATCTTCGCGGAGAAAAGAAAATTCAAGAACTGGATTTAATTGGCCCAACGGCTTACTTGATTGGTTCGGAGGACGAAGGTGTTTCTCCACATCTTTTGCGCAAAGCAGATGAATGTTTTATTATACCTCAGATCGGAACGACTGATTCCTTCAATGTTTCCGTAGCAACAGGTATCATGCTCTATGAGGCGGTACGCCAAAGAAGCTGATTTTATTCTTCTTCATTTTTTAAAAACCAAACTTCTTCCAAGTTGTCTGGTTCTCCGTTATAATTGAAAGTGATTTCTTTACCCGCCGGAATATCTAACAATGCTATTACATCTAATGTATTGGTTTCAAAATCAGTAAAGTATCTAGCATTGGGAGAATAAGAGTGATTGTACAAAGAACCATAGCCAAGCGCTATTCCACAAGATTCTTCATCTTCTTTCCACTGGAAGTAATAATCGTACAAATCGGTAGATTCAATTGCTTTTACCTGATCGGGAGGTAATATTAGCATTGGGCAAATTTCAATAACACTTCCTGCTGAAATATCTTCTGCACAAAAAACACCTCGTCCTGCCAATTCAGATGGAGCGATGTATAAACCTGGGATTTTCATTTTTGAAACACGTTTAAATTAGTAACTGTTAGCTGTGAATTGCTCTTGGTTTGTGGCTTGCAAAGCTAATTAGAAAACACAGAACAGAACGAAGTTAAAAGATTTGCACTTGCCTTAATGGACATCGCGCAGTTAGCTTTGAGCAGAGCAAGAGTTGTAAATCGGCCGAGAGCGTATTTATGGATTTTTTAAAAGTATGGTTTATGCTCGCTTTACGAACGGTAGCTCTCCCGCTTTCGCAGCAGCACCAGGTCCATTAAGGCAAGCACAAAACTAGTATAAAAAATCATCCCCTCCTGGAAATATAAACTCCGACCAGAATCAGCCCCATCCCCAGAAAGTGATAGATCGAAATAGTTTCGCCATCCATGAATCCCCAAAAGAGTGCAACCACAGGTACTAAATAACTGACCATCGAAGCAATCACTGCATTAGTCAATTGTACTAATTTATAAAAAAGAATAGAAGCGATCACCGTTCCTGCAATGGCGAGAATAGAAATATAACCAAGGGATGACCAACCCGATTCGTGTGTTGTCAAGCGATGGAGAAAATCAGTAGTGAGCAAATAGAGCATAGCCGGAATTCCTACCATGATAAAACTGGCAATACTCATGTCGATCGGTTTCACATCACTCAGGTGTTCTTTGACGGTATTGGAGCTGATGGCATACATCATGGTGGCGCCTACAACTAAAAGTGCATACCATCGGTTGCCCTCGAAGTTTGCTCCGCTTCCGAAAAGGACCAGTACGACGGCTCCGCATAATCCGATGACGACAGCTACGGCTTTGAACCAACTGAATTGCACACCATATATAAGTAGTCCTAACAATAGGGTAAACAAAGGTGTAAGCGAACTCAATACTCCTGCCAGGGAACTACTGATTTCCGTTTCTGCAAAAGCAAAAAAGAAGGATGGAAAGAAATTACCTGCAAGGCCGATGATGAGAAAGTACTTCCACTTAGACCAGTCAATTTTGCGAAAGCGAATGATGAAAAGAGGAAGAAAGGATAACATGGAAATCGTAATCCGCAAACTAGCCATTTGCTCAGGCGAATAGGCCAGCAAACCATACTTCATTAGAATGTAGGAACTACCCCAGGTCAGACTGAGGAGCAAAAGTAAGAACCAACTGTACAATCCAACATTTTCATTCTGGCTCGAATCCATTTAATTGTTTTTTGTGTTTAGCTTTTTCCTTAAAACTAGCGAAGGTACTGGATTTCTATGGACTAATGTTACCTAATTGGTAATGCAAATACCTAATCATCGGTATTGGTAAAGAAAAAGCGGTGACCTATATTTGCGGCCGTAAGTTTATTTAGACTAATTCCAATTAAACAAATTAAAAACACTAAATTTCATGTTCAGTTTTAAACGCTACCTTTTACTAATCGCAACTTTACTGGTCTTCAGCTCTTGTGGAAAAGATGACGATAGCTCAGAGGATGTTACTTATGATATTCCAACAACTTACGATTTTGAAAACGTAAGCTACACCGGACAAACACAAAGATTACAACAGCTCTTGGAAATGAAAGCTTACATGGGAACTTCCCAGACCTCCGGCGTTGCACTTGATGCAGATAAGCTAAAAGCCATGTATGAAAACGATGCAGCAAATGCAGGATGGACACAAGACTATGAAGAGTCTAAGCAAATCAAAGGAAAAACTTTTGAAGCAGTACAAGAGGATTTTGCAAAACTGATGGAAGAATTGGCAGAGGTCAGTCAGTCTACAGTTGCAGGAGCTGAGGGAGTGTCTGGTGTTATCGAAAGTGCTGATGGAGCGAAAGCTTATTTGGTTGGAGCAGATGGATTAGACCATGCACAAGTAATTGAAAAAGGGTTAATGGGCGCTTTGATTTACTATCAAGCAACTGGCGTATATATGGAGCCAGGTAAAATTGATACCGATAATGAAACAGTAGAGGAAGGAAAGGGAACCAGTATGGAACACGCTTTCGATGAAGCCTTTGGATACTTTGGCGTTCAAAAAGATTTTCCAACAAACTCAGATAACCTTGCTTTCTGGGGTAGTTATTCCAACAAGAGAAATGAAATGCTAGGTTCTAACCAAAAGATGATGGATGCTTTCCTGAAAGGACGAGCTGCTATCTCTAACAATGACCTTACATCCAGAGATGAGGCCATCGAAACGCTGAGAATAGAGTGGGAATTGATTTCTGTCGGTACAGCATTGCATTACTTAAATGATGGAATCGCAAACTTCGGTGACATGGCGATCAGAAGTCATGGCGTATCAGAAGCCGTAGGATTCATCTATTCTTTGCAGTTTAACCCTGCGAAAAAAATTACCAATGCTCAGGTTGATGAATTGCTAGAATTGATTGCTGTTTCTTCTGATTTTGAGGAAATGGATCTGTATAACATTACTGTTGAAAACCTAGAAGAGGCTAAAACGAAGTTGGCAGAATACTACAATTTGTCTGAGACCAAAGATGATTTTTAATCAATCGTTGAAAAAATAAATGCTAATCATTAAACCTGTTTGGATGATCGCTGTTGCGAAATATATTCAAGCAGGTTTTTACCGATTCCTTGTTTTGATTTTTTAATTTAAAGTGTACTCAACTTGTTTTTATGAAAAATACAAAATCGTTTTTCTATTTGCTTTTGGCCGTAAGCACACTAATTGTTTCTTGTGGTGCTGACGATGAAAAAGGAAGTGCTGCTTGTAATTCTGATTTCGATCAGCAAGCACTTTTTGTAAATGTGGCCGATAACTTCATTGTTCCAGGTTATGAAATAATGCTTGGAAAACTAGATGACTTGCAATCTAAAACCACTGCGTTTACAAGTGCTCCAGATCAGGCTACGTTAAAGGAATTACGCGACGCTTATCTTTCTGCTTATGTAGAATTTCAAAAAATAGCGCCTTATGAATTTGGTCCCGCTGAATCGGTTTTTCTGAGAATGAGCTTGAATAATTTTCCAACAAACTCTTCTGAAATTGAAAATCGAATAGAGGCAAATAATACGGATTTCTCTCAACCAGAATCTTATAACAAAGGTTTTCCGGCGCTAGATTACTTACTCTATGGCGTAGCCGAAAATGACGAAAGTATTGTTGACAAACTTGGTAACCAAGAGAATTACAAAAACTATTTAGTAGCCGTAGTTACAGACATGAAAGAGCGTGTAGATCAAACATTGGCAGAATGGAAAGGAGGGTATCGCGAATCCTTTGTTGAAAATACAGGAACAGCAGCAGGGACTTCTTTAAGTTTAATTGTCAACGGATTGAATGAAAATTTTGAATTAATCAAAAGAGAAAAAATAGGAATTCCTTCTGGCGTACTGACTCTGGACTTTGTAAATCCTACGAAGGTAGAAGCCTACTACTCTGGCAACTCTGTACTATTGGCGAGAACAGCTTTGGAAGCAACTAAAAACTTGTACAAAGGAAGCGATGGAATAGGACTAGACGATTACCTTCAAGATGTAAGAGCCATGAAAGGTGATGGAACTTTGGACGAGGCTATTCAAGTACAGTTCGCAACTATGATTACGGCAGTATCTGAATTGAATGATCCACTATCTGAGGCCATTGATACCGACCCCGATCCAGTTGTAGCAGCCTACAATGAAATATCAAAGCAGGTCGTAAACCTAAAGACAGATTTGCCTTCGGTACTCTGCGTATCAATTACCTATATTGACAATCCTAGCGACTCTGATTAATGAATCTGAGTCAACTCTCTAAGCCAAGCAGTATAGCTCCACTCGTCACCTTTCGCATCACTTTCGGTGCGTTGATGATGATTGGAGCTATTCGTTTTTTGTACAATGGTTGGGTGGATCGACTGTACATTGAGCCAAAGTTCTTTTTCAAATTTTATGGTTTTGAATGGGTAGAGGTGCTGAGTGCAAATGGAATGTATGCTTTGTTGTGGACGATAATTTTTAGCTCTGCGATGGTGATGCTGGGTTTGTTTTATCGCTTTGCGATTGTGGTTTTCTTTTGCAGTTTTACTTACCTGGAATTAATAGATGCGACGAATTATTTGAACCATTATTACTTGGTTGTTCTACTCGCTTTTCTAATGATCTTTTTGCCAGCACATCGAAATTTTTCTTTGGATGTTTGGCGGAAGCCAACGCTGAAAGTTAGCCAAGTGCCGAGGTGGGTTATTGTAATTTTGATGGTACAATTGACTATTGTTTATACCTGCGCGGGTTTGGCAAAACTAAATGCGGACTGGTTGTTTCGAGCGATGCCCTTGGCCATTTGGTTGCCGGAGCATCAGGATTTGCCTTTGGTTGGGCCATTACTAAAGTATAGAGAAACGGCTTTTATCTTTAGTTGGTTTGGCGCCATTTACGATTTACTGATTGCCTGGTTTTTATGGTTTCGGCGAACGCGATGGTTGGCTTACGTGGCGGTGGTTGTTTTTCATTTGATGACGAACGTGTTATTTAACATCGGTTTGTTTCCAGCGATTATGATTACGAGTACCTTGATTTTTTTCTCTGGTCATTTTCATGAAAAGTTGTTAGGAGTCATTGGATATAAAAGAGAGGAGGAGCGGGTTTATGCCTTTCGGGAAATAGGAAAGCAGTTTTTGAAACCAATGTTGATTGTGTTTTTTGTCATTCAATTGGTACTGCCTTTTCGCTATTTATTTTACTCCAGTCATTTGACTTGGGCGGAAGAAGGCTACCGATTTAGCTGGCGCGTAATGCTGGTGGAGAAAATTGGACAAGCTACCTTTTATGTAGAAGATCCAGACAGCGGTAGAAAAACAGAG
Organism: Saprospiraceae bacterium; assembly: GCA_045105695.1. Classification (GTDB taxonomy): domain Bacteria; phylum Bacteroidota; class Bacteroidia; order Chitinophagales; family Saprospiraceae; genus CALGLS01. Next base: position 8,158 of record JBGCDT010000176.1, read on the forward strand.
ATACTCAATGGACGTTACCTCAGCAGATTTCAGGAAAAGCAAATGAGTATTCAACCTGATTTTATTTTACAATTTGCTCATTTTCTAAAAGAGGAATACCAACAAAAAAATGGAATCAAAAACCCAATTGTCACAGTAGATGCGCACGTAGCACTCAACGGAAGAATGAGCCAACGGCTAATTGACCCCAATGTAAACCTAGCAGAAATAAAAGATACCTTTGCAGAAAAAAAATGGATATTGCCCTATGAGAAATAGTTTGATGATAATTCTAACAGTGCTTTTACAAGTTGCTGCTGTCGGGCAAAATACGACTATTTCTTTTCAGATAAAAGATGCAGAGACTGAAGTTCCCCTGTCTGAAGTCAGCATTTTTGATGAAGCTAATGCTAAAACTTATGAGGTAAACAAGGAGGGCGAGTTGACAATTCAAGTGGCAAAGGAAGGAGCGTACACCTTTCTTGTTTTCAAAGAAGAATACGAATCTATTACCCGTAAGGTCATTGTTAGAAAAGGAAAACAAAAGAACGTAATTGTATTGTTAGAAAAACTAAACTATCAACTTTCTACAGTAGAAGTTCCCTGGGAAGAAGATGAAAATACAGCACAAGGTCGTCTCCGAAATGTAGAAGGAACAGCCATCTACGCCGCTAAAAAAAGCGAAGTCATACAACTCAAAAAGCTAACAGCCAACCTCGCTATCAATAACCCCAGACAAGTATACAAAGGCATCCCCGGTCTGAATATCTGGGAAAGCGATGGCGCAGGATTGCAACTCAGTATTGGTGCCAGAGGCTTGAACCCCAACCGGAGTTCTAATTTCAATACCCGCCAAAACGGCTACGACATTAGCGCAGATGCACTCGGTTACCCAGAGAGTTATTACACACCGCCGACGCAAGCTTTGGAAAGAATCGAAATCGTAAGAGGAGCGGCTTCCTTGCAATACGGAACTCAATTTGGAGGTCTGCTAAATTTCGTTTTCAAAAAAGGACCAACTGATAAACCCTTTGAATTTACTTCTGAAGCAACCATAGGTTCCTTCGGATTACGTACCGCTTTCCACAGTGTTGGAGGAACAGTTAAAGGCTACAACTATTACGCATTCTACCAAAGAAAACAAGGAGATGGTTGGCGACCCAATTCTGAATTCGAGCAAAACACAGCCTACGCAAGTGTACATAAAAACGTTACCAAAAAACTTCGTGTCGGATTTGAGTATACCTTAATGAATTATTTAGCGCAGCAATCAGGAGGCTTGCAAGATTTCGAATTTGAGGCTGATGCACGGCAAAGTAAACGTAGTCGGAATTGGTTTGCAGTAGATTGGAACCTGACTGCTTTGCATTTAGATTATAAAGTAAACGATAAAACAAAAATCAACAGCCGCAGCTTTTTTCTCTACGCAAAAAGAGATGCACTTGGCGAACTCGGTCCCATCAATCGCCCCGACCCACTGCGCGAACGTGATTTGATCAGAGGCCAATATCAAAATTTTGGAAACGAAACCAGACTGATAACGCGCTACAACATTAAAGGAAGACTCTCTACCTTTCTGACTGGCTTCCGCTACTACCAAGGCTTTACCCAAAATAAACAAGGAGATGCCAGTGACGGTAGCGATCCTGATTTCACTTTTACAAATCCAAATGACTTGGAACGTTCTGCTTATGAATTTCCAAGTCGTAACATAGCTGTCTTTGCTGAAAACTTATTTCAACTCAATGCACATTGGACCCTGACACCAGGCGTTCGGTTCGAGTATATTCGAACAGCCTCTGATGGTTTTTATAAAGAGCGGGTTCTTTCAGGAGGTCAGGTTATTTTTGAACAACGCTTTGAGGATTCAAAATCTAATGAACGGAACTTTGCGCTTTTGGGTTTGGGTATTGGCTATAAGCCTTCGACAGAGGTAGAGTTCTATGGAAATATTTCTCAGAACTATCGATCTATAAATTTCAGTGATCTAGCTGTTGTCAATCCAAATTTGATTGTAGACTCATTATTACAAGACGAAAAAGGATTCAATGCAGATTTTGGAATTCGCGGAACAGCTTTGCGCAAAGCATTGGTTTTTGATGCGAGTATTTTCTATTTGGATTATCAAAATAGAATTGGAACTGGAGAAATCGTAATCTCTGATCCAGTCGTTGTAGAGCGATCGGTTGCTTTCCGAACGAATATTGGAAACGCTAGAATCATAGGTTTAGAAGCTTACGCAGAGTGGCAAATTTTAAAATCAAGGAAAGAAGAAAAACAAAAAACAGCCTTGTCCATATTTGGAAACTTCAGTTTGCTTTATGGTCGTTATACGGATGGCGAGCGTTCTTTTAATGGAAATGAAGTAGAATCTATTCCACCAATAAGTTTCAAAACTGGAATTAACTTCGGGTGGAATGGCTTCCGATTGGCTTATCAAATTAATTATGTTGAGCAACATTTTAGTGATGCGACGAATGCCGTATTCGTAGCAGATGCCACCAGAGGAATTATTCCTTCGTATCAGGTACAGGATATTTCGATTTCCTATGATTACAAAGTTTTTAATATTCAGGCAGGGGTGAACAACCTTTTAGATGAACGATACTTCACGAGGAGAGCAGCTGCTTACCCAGGGCCGGGGATAATTCCAAGCGATGGGAGAGGTTATTATGCTGGAGTGAAAATACAAATATAAAACGGGCTGATGAAAAGATTTAGATTTCATCAGCCCGTTTTTTTCTGCTTAGTGATAAACTATTTTAATTTAAATGTCGTCATTATTTTACCTGCCGTTTCTTCATAAGTACTCCAATCCTTCAACCCCGCACTATAGCCAAGAATATAAACGCTTCCATCTTTTTCAATGAATTTATGACGGTACTTAGCTTTGTTTTCCAACGGTCCTCCAAGGAATGTAAATTCATTGTTAGCAGAACTTAGAATTTCAAATTCAAAAATTTCTTCTTGGTATTGATTGATGGTCATTCCTATGAACTCTGCCATTGATTTTCCATCCAAACTCCTTTTCATTAAATGTACAGTTTCTCTGGAAACATCCCCATTTGGAATTTGAGGAGCGGTCAGTACGAACTCTGTCTTTGCTTCTCCCGCAGTTCCTGGTTTCCAGTTTCCAGGGTATTTGACATAGAATACTTCATTGTTGATGACTTGTTCGTTTTCGAAAGAAATCCCTTGATCAGTGGATTCCGATTTAGTTGCCGAACTATTTCCACCACAGCTCATAAATGCCAATGTAATAGTGGATAGAATCGCTACAGCGAAAAAAATGATTGAACCAAAGGTTTTTGTATGATTGTTTTGCATTATTGAATTTTAATATGATTGATTTTGTATATCTGTGAAAATTATGCCACAAGAGAGGAGCGCCCTTTCTTTTATGAACTATGAGGAAAATCGAAAGGTAAAATTAAAAAAATAGAAGAAAGTTTTCTACTTGGGAACTATCCTTCTACTAGCTCAGTTATACCCACCATGAACGCAATAATAAATATAGTACAACAACATCAGCCGAGACGCGAGGAGCTTTTAGAATCATCTATGAGGTGCTGACCTAATGTTGTAATACTATTGTTATAATATCGAAGCCTTGTAGATTAATTTCTGCGGGGCTTTTGTCATTTCGGGGTGTAAGATCAACTGGTAGATGGCTCGCCTTGGACGCGAGAGGTTGTGGGTCTGTCTAGTGCTAACTGCCAGATAGATTCGAGTCCCGCTACCCCGACCAATACTGTTTTTATCTGGGTGTGGCGCAGTCCGGTAGCGCGTTTGCTTTGGAAGCTCAAGGTCGCAGGCCTGTCTAGCTTTTATGTAGCCAGATAGATTTGTCTAGCTGTATGTAGCCAGATAGACCTGTCTAGCGGTGCCGCCAGATAGATTCGAATCCTGCCACTCAGACTATTTTGATCGAAAGGATCATCAAGCCAATGTGCCAAATTGGAAAGGCAGCCAGATTGTGACTCTGGTTACGTGGGTCTGTTTAGCATTGCAACGCCAGATAGATTCGATTCCCACTTGGCTGACTAAGAGCGAATAAATAAACTTCGCTGAATTGCTAGTGTCGTCTAACTGGAATAGGATGCCAGACTTTCAATCTGGAAGATGCGGGTTCGAGTCCCGTCGCTAGTACTAATTTACACCTGTAGTTTAATTGGAAAAACTGAGGACTTCTACTCCTCCGTTCCGAGTTCGAATCTTGGTGGGTGTACAAAGTTTTAATCAGGCGCTATGGTCTAACGGAAAGGCACGGGATTTCGACTCCCGCAGATCAAGGTTCGAATCCTTGTAGCGCTTCTATTTTAATGAAAATGAAAATTAAAAATGCACTTAGCGTGCGTTTCCTGTCGCGCTAGCTTTGCGGCATTTGAAAGTTGTATTTTTCCCTGTGGTGTAATTGGCAACATAACGGACTTTGACTCCGTTGTTTCCGGATCGTACCCGGACGGGGAAGCCTTTTTAATTAAAATTGAAATGTGAATTAAAATATAAAAATGTACTCAGTACGCGTTTTCTGTCGCACTAATTTTGCGCCTGCCTTTATGGACCTCCGTGAGCAGGGTGATAGTAGAGCAAGAGTTCGTGAAGCGGATTTTAATTAAAATTTAATTTCACTTGCTACGCATGATTTAGAGTGTTAGATCTTTTTTAATAGCCATTAAAAATATTTTTTTAATGAAAAATAATCCCTTCGGGAACCAATCAATCGCTTGTTTGGTATATACTTCTGAAAACAATAACAAAACACTTACATCTGAGGCTATGGCAGCCAACCGGTCTCCAAAACCGTAGGATAAAGTTCGATTCTTTACAGATGTGCACATATTGTTATGGAAAGGCTTATGGGGCTGCTTGGTGTGGCCGTCACCTTGTCACGGTGTTCAATCAGCTCGGTTCAAATCCGGGATGAGCCGCTAGAGAACTAAAACTATTAAAATCCAAAAAACCGAAAAGCGAGTAAAGCATACCCGGTGATGTGCCAGACTTCCACTCTGGAAAACTCAGTTCGATTCTGAGTACTCGCTCCAAAAGCTATCGTGAAACCCAGCGGCAAAGGTATCCCTTTTACATGGGGAAGATCGTAGGCCTGTCTAGTTGTGTAGCCAGATAGGTTCGAGTCCTACCGATAGCACTTAAGGATTTAAATGGGGTCGTGACGTGTTGGCTAGTCACTTTGATTTGCAATCAAAACCACGAGGGTTCAATTCCCTCCGTCTCCACTATACCCACCATTTCGTAATGGGTATAAATAACGCGCAGTGGTGTAATTGGTAACACACGGGGCTCATATTCCCACGCTTCGGGTTCGATTCCCGGCTTCGCGTCTAACAATAGTATTACAAATAGTTAATAACTTAAAAAAAAATCATCATGTACTTATTTATAAACATTAATTTTTCAAAGACGAATTACTCCACTGGGTGATAAGAGATCTTAATGTTTATAAGTAACAGCAAAAGAAGCCTCTTACCACTCCTACTGGTAAGGGGTTTTTTTATTGAATTTTTAATACTGATAGATGGCCGAGTGGTTGAGGCACCTGATTGTTAATCAGGGTTACGTGAGCCTGTCTAGCGATAAAGCCAGATAGATTCGAATCTCACTCTATCAGCTACAAAAGCTGGCAAAGCATAAATGGTGATGCACTAGACTTGTAATCTAGAAAAACAGGTTCGATTCCTGTTGCCAGCTCTGAATCGACGCATAACCGGTCTGTCTGATATGCAGGACTTAGGTAGTGGTTGAAAACGCTGGTTCGAATCCAGCTGCGTCGACATTATTTTTGGCTTTTTTGACATATCCCGTGTTTTTCAATGACCACGGTATGTGTAAAGGATTCTGTTTTGTAAAAGTATTGTTATATAAAATGCGCCCGTGGCCAAGTTGGTTAAGGCATCTGACTTTTAATCAGAGGATCGTAGGCCTGTCTAGTTGTGTAGCCAGATAGATTCGAATCCTACCGGGCGCACTTGTTTTGGATTTGTAGCCAAATGGTTAAGGCACCTCGCTCATAACGAGGCGATTGAAAGTTCGACTCTTTCCAAATCCACAATGGTGACGTAGCTGAGTTGGTTTTAGCGCCAGTCTGAAAAGCTGGAGACGGTGGTTCGACCTGCCTGTTCTGACGAGCAAGTCAGGCAGGTTCCACCCGTTACCACCATTTTATTTTTTTGCAGGAGGCCGACATTTTAACGGGTAGCCTGAAATTTATTTATTTTTTGGTTTAAGTTTACTATCGTACTTTAATAGGAACTGATTATAAAAGTACATTTCTATAGAGTGGAATATTATAATAAAGCTATTTTTTAAAACTTAAAACCAAACCAACATGAGACCACTCTACTCATTGCTATTCGCGTTATTTTTTCTCTCAACTCTAAATGCTCAAAATTATCTCAGGGTAAGTGACCCGGATGCTTGGGGAATACCCATTACAGTCGATCCTGACTGGCATATGTATCGTACCCACGGACAATTTGATGAGGTGACCATCATTTCTTCTCCCAAAGGAATTTACACAGAAGTGGAAGTTTTTGCGACTATTTCACAAGGGCCTGATGCCAATACATGGACCGAAGAATTTGAAATTGTATGGCAATTTGATCTTCCTGCAAAAGCTGTTGTTCACGACTCCTGGCTCTGGGTTGGAAATGACGTAATCAAAGCTGACATAATTGATTTTTGGACAGCCCTCGAAACTTATGAGGACATTGTAGATCGAAATCAAGATCCTTCTTTTTTCTATCGCTTGTCGGACAACCGTTATGAAATTAGAATCTATCCGCTCTTTCAAGGAGAGTCCAGACGGATTAAAATGAGCTTTTTAGTACCTGCCAGTTGGGATGAGAATTATGTAAAAAGCACCTTGCTACAGAATATGTTTCAAGGTACTGATCACGGACCTGAAGCTGTAGCCATTGGAACGCCTACCGATAACTTATGGCAAAATCCTGAATTAGAGATCGGTGGAGATTTAATTCAATTTACCGATACCATTACTGTGACATCAGGTGTTGAACTTCATTATATGGAAATCAATGGAAGCGACTTCCTTTCCTCTGGGGAGATTACATTATCTGTCGATGCACCTTTGAATCAAAACAAAGTTTTCCTAAGTACTTTTTCCGAAGGCGATGATAGCTTTTATCAAATGGCTTACATTCCTGATTGGGCGGCCGTCAATCCACCTGCTACCAGACGGAATTTGATAATGCTCGATTATGATTCTTCCAAAACGGATTTGTCTAAAAGCGAATTTGCGTCCTACCTAAGTTCAAATTTTGAGAATCACTTTACAGAAATGGATTACATCAATGTGGCCGTAAATACTGCCAATGGAATTTCTTTTTTGAATGATTCCTGGTGGTCATTTGACGAAAGTACTTTTCATGAAAATGTAATGATTTTGTTAGAAAGTCAGACCGAAAGTGATTTAGAAGTTTTATTAAATGAAGGATTCACCTGGGCTTCTGATCAGGGAGATACGGACCATGTCTATTTATTTGCTGCTAATGATGATTTAGTTTATCCACCCGTTGCGGATGATGTATTTGCTAACCTCGAAGACGCGATTCCTGATAATATTCCAACTACAATCGTAGATTATCAAACAGAGAATATTTCCGTCATTTACTACGACAATGTAGAGCATGAAGGAAATAGTTATTTCTATAATTTACTGAATGGCGTAAACTCAGTATTAGAAATTAAGACCGTTCGAGAATTATCAGAAAGTTATGAGTCTGTCCTTCAGCAGCTTTTTCCAGCCATAGCTTATCCAACTGGAATTCTAGATTATTCAACAAGTTTAGAAAGTGGTATCACCTATCAACGTTACAACTTAAATGACATTGATGTCAATGAAGAAAACAAGGGTGTTATTCTTCAGACGGGGAAGTTCGTAGGCGACTTTCCTATGAATATTAATGCTAGTTTAGTTACTACTAATGGTTCATTCTATAATATTTCAGAAACCGTAACTGAACAAGAAATCATAAGTGGAGATACGCTTATGCGAGAAATGTGGTACGGATCTTATCTGAGAAATCTTGAAGCACTAGCCTCTTCTGATGAGGATCGACTTGACATCATTAGTCAGAGTATTCAGGAAAGGGTATTAACTGGACTCACTGCATTTTTAGCATTGGAGCCGAGTCAGGGAGGTGAACCTTGTATTGACTGTTTGCTTAATAATGGTGATTTTATTTGGATATCGACTGACGAGGAGATTTTTGATGAATCTCAAGCAGAGCTTTTTGTTTCCCCGAACCCTGTAAGTGATAATGCATCCATTATCCTTAGCTATTCAACAGATCTAAATCCAGATGAATGGCAGGCGACCGTGTATGATCTCTCTGGTCGATTAGTCAAAAGCCTAGATGCTCCCGCACCCGATACGAAATCCCTTACTTGGACTTGGAACTTAAGCTCTGAAACAGCACCAGGTATTTATATTTGTAAAATCGAAAGTGCTAGTGCCAGTATAAATGCCAAGATCATTGTTGTTTCTAGGTAGTACAAAAAAATATTTTTATTCACGGGAACTATAACCAGTTCACCACAGTTAATACCAACATGAACACAACCGTATCATATTTATACCTCTCCAGTCTGCTCTGCCTCCGGCAAGCAAGAGGATTATTATAGCGATACGTAAGTATATTGTTAGGCCTCTTGTTTTGTAACGAAGCAAGGGGTCTTTTTTATTAGCGGATGTAGCCCAATTGGCAGAGGCGCTGGTCTTAGAAACCAGATGTTGTGAGCCTGTCTATTGGCAAGATGCCAGGTAGATTCGAGTCTCACCATCCGCACTTGGTTGAGGTCGTTGAGGTGGGTAAGGTAGATGAGGTGGATAGGGTTTTCATAGGACGTAGTAGAGTGATTGTTTTATAAATCAAATTTTGGGAAAGTATTTACTTCGGTAGCCCAATTGGTAGAGGCAACAGGTTTAAGCCCTGTCTAGTGTGGATTCGAATTCCACTCGGAGTACGAATGCAAGTGATGGTAAATTGGTTAAATCAGCGGACTGTAAATCCGTCGCTTCGGCTATGTAGGTTCAAATCCTACCACTTGCACATTTGGAAACTTATCCTGGGATGGCCCAGGACCTCCCTGCTAAGGAGTGTGTGCCTTCGGGCATGAGGATCGTTACCTCAGGTTTCCGCTTTTGACACTATACCCAATGTTGGCTTTGGGATTAGTCTGCAAAACTAAGTTAGCAACAACAAAAAATTAACGTAGGTATTTACATCTGTTTGGTTTAGTTGAAACGACCAAAGGGAGAGTAAACCAGATCAAACAGATGAGCATCGAAATGCCTAAATTATTTTTTGTGTAGTAATAATTTTCAGTTCGATTCTGATTAGTGTCTCAAAATTTATTCTCAAAAGGAAGGTGAAGCATGTGCATGGAGCATTGATTGGTCTTGAAAACAAGGTAGCGGATTGTGCCGCTCGGGGGTCGGGTCCTCCTCCTTCCTCTATTATTTGTCAAATAACACCTTATATATGATACTGAATGTCGCCCAATGTTAACCCAGTGTTAACTTAATGTTACTTAGGTGTTTCGTTTGTGTGAATTAAATATTAGCTTTGTTGTGTAATAAAGTTAATAATGTATAGAACCAGATCATATAATTCATTCATTCTACAACTACTGATGTTGCTGATTTTTTGTGTTCCAAATCTGTTGGAAGCGAAAAAGAAGAGCAGTATGGAAGTTCCATTTGAAATGGTGAATGGAATGATTGTTATGAAGTTGGAAGTGAATGGCGAAAAAGGATCGTTCATTTTAGATACGGGAGCTGATGCTATTTTAGTTGATGGCAACCCTGCTGAAAATGAAGGTAATGGGTTTTCTACATTAGGAGGAACAGTGGAGTCAGGTATTACTCAGTTGAAAAAACTGAAAATGGGTTCCTACATAAAGTATGACGTAGCTGCTCAGGTGATCAATCTGAAAACATTGGAGCAGAACCTTGGAATTGATTTGTACGGAATTATTGGAGGTGGGTATTTCAATCCTTATTCTTTAGAAATTGATTTTACCAATTCGATTGTTACGCTTTCCAATCGGTCTGCTTATAAGAAAGCAGTTAAGGAAATGTCAGCAGTAAAATTTGAAATGGTTGATGGTATTCCAGTCGTTCCAGTAACAATAGGAGATCGGACTTTTGAATTTGCAATGGACAGTGGTGCTTCTATCCATTTTGTACACAGTGCTTTGTTGGAAGAAATAGAAGGAATCAAAAAAATGGATTCTTCAGCTAATGTCTTATCTGCCAGCCACCTTTCGGAAAAAATCAATCGTTATGAAATAGCTGGTTTTAATTTAGGTGAAATTCATTTTGAACACCAGCAATGTCTTCATCGGAATTTCGACGAAGTAAATAAAGAACTGACAAGGCCAATTGCAGGTATCCTCAGTCTTTCATCCTTAGCGAGAGAAAAGGTAATCATCGATTTCAAAAAGAAGAAAATGTATTTTTAAAATAGGGTTCTAATTGTTCGTTTAACCTGTTTATAATACTGCAATCATTCAGATTGCAATTTTAACAAAGAGTAAATAAAAAAAGCAGTCTGGATTTTTCCAGACTGCTTTGTTATTATAATTCATTTACAAATCTATTTGAATATAATTACTACTCCGGCTCTACCTCTTCAATCTCTACTTCATTCGCAATAGCTGGAGGCAACTTCTGATCTTTCCCATTCTTATGCGACTTCGCCAAATACTCAGGTAAATCCATACCAGCCATGTTCAAGAGATCACTCAAAGGAGGAACTGATTTATACAATCCGGAGACAAACTTAGAAGTAGAATTCCCTTCGCCATCTCCATTGCCGCCGCCATCCCAAACCGTCACTTTATCGATCTTCATACTCTTCACCGCTTCGACCTGAGTCTTGACGAGTTCTTCCAATTTGTCTGCAATCATCATCAGCACAGCTTCGCGGGTATCACCATTCGCAGCTTGTACGATCTTATCAAAACCTTCTGCCTGACGACTTAGGATTTCGTACTGACCTTTTGCTTCTGCTTCCTGCTTCATAAATATCGCATCCGCTTCCCCTTTTGCTAATCGACGAATTTGTTCTGCCTCTGCCTCCGCATCAATTTCTTTACGACGTTTTGCGATTTCTGCTTGTACGATAACATCTGCTTCCTTGGTAGCTTTTTCTCTGGCCGCACGCGCTTGTTCCGCTTCCTTCTCTGCGAGGTACGCTTCCTCCAAACCCTTTGCTTTTTGAATTTGAGCAGCAGCAGTAGCGATACGTAATGCCTCGGCTTCTTTCACTTGTCTTTCCGCATTCGATTTGGCAATGATGATTAAAGACTCGTTCTTACCTTCAATGGATTTTGCATCGGCCTCTGCTTCCCCCACTTTCGCATCTGCATCAGCTGAAGAAACCTGGATACGTTTGTCCATGTTTGCATTTGCTTCACCAATAGAACCATCACGATTCTTTTCAGCAACAGACATCTTCGCATCGTTGATCGCTTTGGCCGCAGCCTCTTTACCGAGTGCTTCGATGTAGCCAGATTCGTCTTGGATATCGGTAACGTTTACGTTGATGAGCTCAAGACCAATCTTGCGCAATTCCGCACCTACGTTTGTAGATACATTGGATAAGAATTTATCTCTGTCGGAATTGATTTCCTCAATATCCATTGTTGCTACTACTAATCGCAGCTGACCGAAGATGATGTCTTTTGCAATGTCTCTGATTTCGTCTGTTCCTTTGCCCAATAATCTTTCAGCAGCGTTCAACATCGCACCATCTTTATTAGAAATACCAACGGTAAAACGAGAGGGAACATTTACACGAATGTTCTGCTTACTCAATGCGCCTCGTAAATCAACGTCTATTGAAATGGGGGTCAGATCAAGGTATTCATAATCTTGAATGACTGGCCAAACAAAGGCTGCACCTCCTGCCAGACATTTGGCAGAGCCACTTCCAGTCCGACCATAAATCACAAGAATTTTATCGGAAGGGCAACGCCGGTAGCGGGAAATCATAAACACAAGAACGCTTATGCATATTACAACTAAAATTAAAAATAAGGGACCGAAAATTTCTATCATAACTAGTGAGTTTTGTGAGTATGTTTAAAGTTGTTGGCTTCCTGAAAATCGCAAAAAAAAGAAGTTGGAAATTATTACTATTCACATGCTCTGTTAGAAAAAATGTGCAACACCTGTGCTGATGCAGATCAACTGATTAGCGAAAGTGTACAGACCGTAAATGTATTGTTATTTAATTTAGAAATAAGTCGGAAGTGATTTTGATAAAAAAGACTTCGGACGATTTAGGTCTTAAAAAGACAGACTAAATAGGTTTAACAATTACGATCCTCCAATAAATGGGATAGAGAAAAAGTATTTTTAGAATTGCTAGAAAAGTAATTCGGATTTTCTAACAATGTGTTTACGTGTTGTAAGTGCTTAGCTGAATTTATACATTTCTACCGATTCAACTAAAAGTAGATTATCTTCTAAAATTTCCAGAATTCTAACATTAGAACCTGTTGGTAAACCATCACCCTCCGTAATTGCATCTAACTCTTTCAAGGCTCCTTGAATTTTGATGTGTACTTTTCCCTGACCACTTTTTGCTGGTGGAATGGAAAGGTAAACTTCCGCAGTTTGGAAGATGGCATCTGTCAAATCTGCGTTCCCTGACTGCCCTAGTTTTGAAAGCAGATACATCAAATAAGCTACACTGAACATAGCGATCAAACCAGCAATGGTAGAAATGAGAACGACGGTCAGAATCGGTTTGCCCGCATTGAGCAACAGCACACCCGCCCATCCAAACAGCGTAAAAAAGGCGATGATACTCCGCACAGAAATCAAAGAAAAATCACCACCGAGGTCTGCACCTCCACCACCGTCAGAGGGTGCATCTACATCATCGAACTCTAGTCCGATCATGCTTAGTACCATTTGTATTAGCAACAGAATGCTAAAGACAATTGCTATAGTCCAGAATATTTGTTGTGTATTCGAGAGGTCGCTCCACCAATTTCCTAAAAATAAAAGTGCCATAGGCTCCGTGTTCTATTGTTCTCGTTGTGAAGGCCAACTTGTAGAAGTGACCTATCATTTTCCTATGCCTTAAATATAAGGAGATTCAGTTGGAATTTAACTTTGCTTCGACAAATGAAGTTAATTATCGGGCAAAAGATGCTAAATGCCTTATAGAAAACGTAGTCTTTATAAATAAGTGAGATTAGACCAACGGATTGGTCCAGAATTTCGTGTCTAATGAATGTATGGTAAAGATAGAATGTAAATTAAACAGCTACCTTTAGTTGTCATTTGGCTGAAAGCTGATACTTGAAAAAAAAATATTTATAGAATTATAAAATTCAAGGCAACCTTTCTCAAGCTATTTACATCATCTCATCATAACAATACAACAAACTCTGAAATAGGAAAAACTGTTACACGGAAATTAGCATGTCGGAAGATCAATTAATAAAAGGATGTTTAGCTGGAAATCGCGATTGCCAAAGGCAGTTGTATGAGACCTACAAGGTGCCGATGTTCCGAATCTGTCTCAGATATGGAAATGATCGGATGGAGGCCGAGGATATGCTACAGGATGGCTTCATCAGAGTATTTACCGATTTGAAACAGTTCTCTGGTAAGGGGGCTTTTGGTGGGTGGATGCGCAGAGTGATCGTGAATGCTTGTCTAATGCACATTCGTAAGAACAAAAAATTTCAATACAACACAACGCTGGAAGTAGTTGCTGATACGCATCAAACGGATGAAGAGATCTACAGTAGACTAGGAGCAGAGAGTTTGACGAAGATTATTCGACAATTGCCAACAGGCTACCGGGTTGTTTTTAATCTCTTCGTGATCGAAGGTTACTCACATCAGGAAATTGCGAATCAATTGAATATTAATGTAAATACCTCAAAATCTCAGTTGTCAAAAGCAAAGGCTTCCTTACGGAAAAAGCTGGACGCTATAATGACCAGTGAATGGTCGGCTTAATATTGGACAGTATCAATAAGTAAAAAATTGCAAAATGAATAATGATAATCTCGAACGGTTTTTCCAAAATGGGCTAAATGAGCAAAGCGATTTAGACTCGAATTGGGATATGCCTTCTGATGCAGTCTGGGGCGGCATCGAAGCAGCACTGCCGGAGGACAATAGAAATAAAATTATTCCGCTGGTTCCTGCTATCTCTTTGGGATCTGTACGCAAACTGAAGTGGGGAGCCGCCGCATCTGTGCTTATGCTCGTTTTTGCATATACCGCTTATTTGTCTCAGCAAAAAATTGGTAACCTTCAACAGCAAATGGCTTTGCAATCTAACCAACTTCAACAATTACAAAGTAATAAAGGGTCTAATAATATCAGCCAGTCAGGCAATACATCTACATTTCAATTTTCAAAAAAAGAAACATCTATTTCTGATAAAGTAAATTCCTTTTTAGCACAAGTTGGAGAAGAGATCTTTTCTACAACCAATCATTCTAACGCTGTTTTTACAGATAGAGAAAAGGAATTTATTGCCTTAGAGAAAATGGCTTTGTTTTCTAGTTCTGTCTTATCTGATGAGGACTTTACGCTTTCATCGAATGATCTGTTAATTCCTTCTTCAATACAACCTGTAGATATACACAAAAAGAATATTCACTTAGGAGCATTCCAACAAGAACTTGATAGCAAAAGATTTTTAATAGAACCCGTAGAGACTCAGAAATCAAAAACACCACATTTCTACGCGGGTGTTTTTGCAGGTCCTTCGAAATGGAAGACTACTACTAAAAGTAAAGTCAGCGATGCAGTACTTTTAAAGGGACGAACCACAAGTGAATCTACAATAGAGACTGGCGTCAAGGTCGGGTGGAAAATAAATGACAACTGGTCGTTGGAATCCGGAGTCAGTATAGCGCGCAACACAAGAACAGAAGAACACCAAACCAATTATCAGATAAATCCAACAAATGAAGCTCGAACTATCGATGGCACAATGCAATCAACTCATGATGCTAAAATAAATACTAGTTTTGGACATGCGGAAGTTGCATTAGATGTTTCTAGAGATGGAGAAGGATATTTAGATGCATCACAAAGCTTTGAAACAAATTATAACAGTGAACTCACGACTTCTCTAGTACAGGTTCCACTGACAGCGCGATACGGGATACAGAAAGGTAAGGTGAACGTAAGTCTATCTGCTGGAGTTCAAATGTCTTTTTTAAAAGATCAGAAGATGGAATTTTCGCAAAAGGAAGCTTTACAGAATACCGCTTTGTTAGAAGAAAAAGTATTACTAGCGTCTGGACCTGAAATGAAAAATGTACAGTATGGAGTGCAAGCTGGTTTGCAAGTTGCTTACCGTCCAACATCAACTGTTGAATTCTACATTGCACCAAGCTACACAAAAGGTCTGACGCCGATAGCCGAAGATGAAGAAACTTCTACAAGCCTTGCGCAAATGGGCTTGATGGCTGGAGTAAATATGTACTTCTAAGTTTTAAGTAGTTACTTTTCAAAAATTCAATACACCATAGTTTTCCTAAAATAAAAAGGACTTATCCATAATCGGATAAGTCCTTGTTTTCAGGGGGGCGGGCCAGTTAAAATCTGTGCCCGAGTGTGTGTAACATATGAGAAAATTCTTTCAATCAGGTGTTTATACCACGATTAACCTACCCAGGTATAACCGCCGTCGTTACCTCTTGATTTTACTTTTTTTTCGTTAGCCGTAGAAGTTAGTACGCTTTTCACTTTTATGGCTGGTAGCTTGATTTTGGTGCTTTTTAACATGCCTTCTGAGTTTAGTGTTTCCAAGAATAAAGTGTGTGGTGTCAATAGAACTGATAATGATCAGCCTTTTTTATGTGTAGTTCTCAGAGGTGTTTTTTGAAATGTAGATATGCATGGAAAAAGATCTTCTTTATTTACGGAACTTATCAAACAATGTTATCTACATATTATTATATTTAATATTTATCAAATATGATGCCATCAGTGGCATACTTTTGGACAGCGCTGGCAAATTGTGTTAAAATTACTTTCCTATTAAGCTAAGATGAAGTCATTGATAAATTTTGTAAAGCCCAAAAGGAACTAGGAGTGATTTCAATTTTATACTTTTGAGTATAAAATTTCTGCTTTTGCTCGAAACGTACAAATTGGCTCCCAGCCCACTTCAGGAAATCACGCATTCCCTTTGCACAGAAAAAGGCATTCGCTTTTTTATCAAAAGAGATGATCTTTTACATCCCATCGTTTCGGGGAACAAATGGCGCAAGCTCTGCTACAACCTCTTAGCAGCCAATCAACAAAATAAATCTACTTTACTAACTTTTGGAGGAGCTTACTCCAACCACATCCATGCGGTAGCAGGTGCGGGCCGACTCTTTGATTTTAAAACCATAGGTCTGATAAGAGGGGAGGAGCCTGCTAATTATGGAGCTACTTTGGCTTACGCAAAATCGAAGGAGATGAAACTTCGATTCATCTCTCGGATAAGCTACAGATCGAAAGAAATTCCTAAGGATATAGACTTGCAAGATTGTTACCTTTTGCCGGAAGGTGGGACAAATGACTTGGCTATAAAAGGCTGTGGTGAAATTGTAAGAGAATTGTTAGAACAACAACCAAATATAGACAGCTCCTACATCTGCGCCTCCTTCGGTACGGGTGGAACACTAGCTGGAATCATTCACGGACTAAACGGACAACATCAGGTCATCGGATTCTCTGCTCTGAAAGGAAATTTCATGAAAGCGGAAATTGTAAAACTATTGTTAGAAAATGATTTAGCAGTTCCTGAAAATTGGACCATCAACGCAGATTATCATTTCGGAGGTTATGCTAAGTTCAAACCTGAGTTGATTGAATTTATTAAGTTGTTTTATGAAGAGACGCAGGTTCCACTTGATCCAGTCTATACAGGGAAGATGGCTTTTGGTATTTTTGATTTAATGCGAAAAGATTATTTTCCGAGAGGAAGTACGGTTGTGATGATTCATACGGGTGGTTTGCAAGGGATTGTAGCTGCGAATGAGCGATTTGGTTTTGAATTGCCTGGTGGGACTATGTAGCGTCTTATGGATACCGATGGTAAATGCTTATTTTCACTGAAAGATATAACATATTTCATACTCCATAAAACCAAATCATCATGAAAGTAGACAACAAGTTACAAGAGCACATTTTTCATACCTATATAAACCTTCGGATGGGTATAGCCATTATCGGATTTCTATTACCCTTTCTATTGGTAG
>JBGCDT010000177.1:0-15216 GCA_045105695.1 Saprospiraceae bacterium
TTCGTCTACTCTGCGTTTTATTACCGCCCCAGGATTTTGGACCGAGGTGATGCGACCATTGATTGGAGCCATGCAATTGATAAATCGTTCCATCTCTTGCAATCACAAAAGCGACGGATACATGCCAGTTCTCTTTGGTCAAAGCCCCCAGGTCTCCTTGCAGATTTCCAGCAGTGTGGTGCAATACGATTTGGTCTTTTTCTACTGCTTCATTGTAATAATAATTGGTGTAACCCGCAGCAGGACGACAGACCATGCCTTCCAAAACTTCTTCCGAATTGGGAATCGGAATCTCAAAAGGTTCCATTGTGAATTGCGAAGCTTTGTTCGATTTGAAATATTTTTCTTTGGTCTCGACTTTAGAATGATGCATTAGAGTTGGTTTTTTGTATGAAGAATATTTACCATGCAATATAAGCATTTAGAATGATTCGTTTAACTACTCAAAACAATATCACTCACCCGCTCTTTAAGCACAGGCAAAACCTCCTCAGCAAACCAAGGATTCTTCGCTTGCCAAATGTTATTTCTAGGAGATGGATGTGGAAGCGGTAAATAGTTGGGAAGGTATTCCTTAAAATTGCGAACGGTTTCCGTCAAATTTTTCTTTCGCTCTTTTCCTAAGTAATATTTTTGGGCGTAAGCACCAATTAGCAGATACAAAGTAAGTTGCGGCATTTCATCAATGAGCTTCTGATGCCAGAGCGGCGCACATTCTTTGCGAGGTGGAAGGTCGCCAGATTTACCCGTACCTGGATAGCAGAATCCCATTGGAACGATTCCAAAAAGATTGGTATCATAGAATGCTTCGTCGTCTACACCTAGCCAGTTGCGGAGGTTTTTTCCACTTTTGTCATTCCACGGGATATTAGTGTTATGTACAATACGACCAGGAGCTTGGCCGATGACTAGTATCTTAGATTTAGGGCTGGCGTCGAGTACGGGATTGGCTCCGTATGGTAGACAGGCTTCACATTCGCGGCAGGCGCGGATGGTTTTTAGTAGAGTTTGCATGTAGGCTAAGGTAGGATTTTTTAACGTCTACCGGAAACCAGTCACCGCCTGCCCTAAATCGTCTACTCATCCCTCACCAAACTCACCCCCCGTTCAAAATCATAAAGCGTCAAAGCCCTCAGTTCATAATGCGCTAACCAAAAAGCACTCAGCGCACTGATATAAGTTTGAAGCGCAGCATTTTGCTCTTGCAAAGCAAGATTCAATTCTGTTACTCCAATTTTCCCAATCAAATATCGCTTGCGCGTAATGAACTCGCGTTTTTGTGAAACCTCATAAGCTTTGAGTGCCAGGGCAACTTGCTCGCGCACCAGATCAAATTGTTGTACCCTTAAAATCACCTGCTGATCTATATTGATGCGCTCTTGTTCGACCTGCATTTGTTCTAACTCTCGCAAAGATTCCGCAATCTCTATTCTGGATTCAGCAACTCCCCAGTCCGCAATCGGTAAAGAAAACCCAACATTAATCTGCTGTGCATCCTGTGGGTCTTTGTATACTTCTTCAAATTCTAAAGCATTTTGTGCCAAACCAACTCTGGCGAAAACATCAATCCGAAAACCGTTGTTTCCTTTTGCTTGCGCCAAATTTCGATCTGCTCGTAAGAGTCGTGTTTGAAATTCAAGGGAGTTCGAGCGGTTGTTTCGAGAATATTGCACCGCCTCTTCAACGTCCAATATATAGCTGGGTAGATCAGTGGGAGGAACTAGTTCAAAACCTTCTATGTCTTTGATTCCGAAGAAGTTTCGGAGCGCTTCCGTAGCGGTTTGCTTTTGCAAAATAGCTGCTGCTAAACGCGCATTTGCATTCATGGAACTCAGTTCGATTTGCAACAAGTCCGTCTCTGCTATTCGACCTACCGAGAATCGACCTTTGGAGATTTCAAATAATGTGTCTGCGTTCAGTTTTTCAGTTTCTGTAGCTTCTAGGGTTAGTTGCGCCGTGTACAAATCAAAGAACAATGTCGCACCTTCCACCGCTAATGATTCCATGTTTTCTGCATATTGTCGGGTAGCGAGAGAATACCTAAGCGGAGCTAGTTTCTTTTCCCATTTCAATTCGTTGAATCCAAAAATGGGTTGTGCAAATTCTACGAAAATCATATCTGTTGCATACTGACTATAAGCGTCCTGCCCTCCAACTCCAAAATCGTATAGATAATCAAAACTAGAGCCGATGGAAACCCGACCTCCGGTAGCTGCCAGGCTTTGTGAGAGTTGTAGATTTAAACCAGTGTTCAGGTTAGCCTGTCGTACGAAGGATTGTCTTCCATCCGGCAAGGTGTTCCTAAAGTTGATCCTTTGTATCTGAGGTATTCTTCCGTTCAAAGTAACCTGTGGTTTGAAGACAGACATATCAGCTTGGAGCTGCGAGCGGCTGGTGGTCCATCTGGTTTCCACTAATTGTGCAGAAGGCGATTGGCCCTGCCCTTTCGCAATGGCTTCATCGAGCGTCAAGCGCATGACTTCTTGTGCGTTTCCTGAGAGGACATAACAATATGTACACAATAGGAAGAGTATTTTTGTAAATGTATTGTTAGAAATTTTCAAAGTGTGGAGTTTAGTTTTTGTTTTAATTTTAAAGTTTTTTAATCTGCTGAAAATATATTCTGAATTTTTAACAAAAAAGTAAGATCAAATAATGCACGGCTCCCTTTTCAACCAATGTACCAACGCCAGGTTTTCGGCTACCGGCCTTATAAATTTAGCCGTTAAGAAAATTAGCTGAGCGATAGCTAAAGAGCAGTCCAGAGCCTCTTGGAGGCGACCTCGGACTGCGGGCGGGATGGCTGCTGATTTTTAGGCTAAATTTATAAAGCCTTGGGCCAGCCCGTTCGCGGAGCAGGCGGGTTTTGGTTCTTTTTGCCAAGAAAAAGAACACGTAGAAAAAACAAATCATTAACACAAAACTTGATAAGAAAGTAAATCTACTCCGCATTCTAATCCAAGATGTTAATCACTCCGCAACGCCTTAATCGGATCCTCATAAGCCGCCTTCCTTGCCGGAAATATCCCAAACACCAATCCTACAAAAGCTGCCACTCCAAAAGACAAAACAATAGACCAGGTCGAAACCACCGTCGGTATCTCCGCTTGGGCCGCTACCAAATGGGCAGATATAATCCCTAGAAAAACGCCTATCAATCCCCCCAGCAAACTGATGAAAACAGCCTCAAATAAAAACTGATATATAATGTCAATTCGATTCGCTCCAAGAGATCGTCGGACTCCAATTTCCTTGATTCTTTCAAGGACGGAAGCCAGCATAATATTCATGATCCCAATGCCACCAACGAGTAGGGAAATTCCAGCGATGACAGCCAGTACCAAGTTGAACGTTTCCTGCGTTTTTTGTTGCTGTTGCAAAAGCAATTCAGGGACTTCCACCTCATAGTCTACGACGTCATTATGTCTTCGTTTTAAGATGCGGGCAGCGAGGTCAGCAGCGGAAGCGAGTGTATTGCTTTCTTCCATACGTAAAACCACTCGATCTAACTGATGATAGTTTTTATCAGATGGATCGGCATCGTCCCAGTCGTTTTGCTTGATGTCTTCCTTGCTATAGTAAGCTCTATTTTCAAAGCGAAGCAAAGCCGTAGAAACAGGGATATAAACATCTGAATTGTAATCTCTTATACCTAAGTTCTCTAAACTCTCTTTGGAAGCTATTCGTTTCTCTAAAATCCCAATAATCGTCATCCAGGAATTCCCACATTTGATTTTTTGACCAATAGGATCTTCCTCACTGAAGAATTGTTTCTGTATACTTTTACCAATAATGCAAACCGGCCGTCCGCCTTCCAAATGCTTTTCATGAAAGAAATTTCCATCTTCTAAATGCAGGTTATTGAGTTCAAAAAAAGCATTCGTGACACCTATGCAATTTGCTTTCTTAAGTTTTGCAGATTGAATGATATTTGTTTTTAAAATAACCTCAGGACTTGCTTTTTCGATACCTGGAATGACCTCCTCTAAGGTTCGTACATCTTCCAACGTTAGACCTACTGACCAAGGCGTTTTCTGCTCCCCCTGCTGACTGCTTTCACTCCCCTCACTATCGCTTTCGAGTACGATTGATTTGATGACAATGTTATTAGAACCAATGAGTTTCATCTGATCCAGAATAGATTGCTTAGCTCCCGAACCGATTGCTAACATCGCTATCACAGCAGCTACTCCGAAGATGATTCCGAGGGCGGTAAGGAAGGCACGAAGTTGATTCGCAAATACACCTTCTAGTGCTAATTGAAAATTGAAAAGGATTCTTTGGAGCATGGATTTTTGTTTAAAAGATGGATGGGGTTGATTGGGTAGATAAGGTGGATGGGCTTGTAGAAACCTTATCAGCCTCATCTACCCAATCAACCTTATCTCCTTAATTAAAGAACATCATTCCTCCTCCCCCGCCGGCTTCGCTCTGTAACTTTTCATCTTTGACGGATTTCATTTTTTTGTTCATCGCTTCCTGTCGTTCTAGTTTTTCTTTTTCCATGCGTTCTTTTATTTCGGTTTTTATTTTAGGGTCTAAGGCAACAAAACTGAGCTTCTCTGGATTCTCTGGAGCGACTAATCTGATTTCATCATTTGCTGAAAGGCCATGCTCGATTATGATTCCTTCGTCATTCGACAAACCAGTGATGACTTCTTTTTTCACGACAGTGCCGCCATCTTCCATGTACACATAACTGAGGCTATCCGAAAAAAGAGCTTCCAGGGGAATGGATAAAACATCCGTGAAAACATCCGTTACAATTTCATTACTAGTCGTCATGGCAGGACGAAGG
The DNA here is from genome assembly GCA_045105695.1 of Saprospiraceae bacterium. Taxonomy (GTDB): domain Bacteria; phylum Bacteroidota; class Bacteroidia; order Chitinophagales; family Saprospiraceae; genus CALGLS01. Next base: position 4,799 of record JBGCDT010000177.1, read on the forward strand.
ATGGAGTCCGTTTCATTGACTTGTACCGTCACTTCAAAAACTTTGGAGTCATAATTTTTCAACTGCTCTCCAATATTCGCAACCTGAATAACCGTCCCCGTATAAACATTCTCTGGGAAGGCATCAACATTTAAGGTAACCTCCTGGCCCTTTTTCACACGGCTGATGTCCACCTCATTAATGTATGTTTTGGAAACCATATCACTAAGGTCAGGAAGCTCCGCAACCACTGGGTCCCAGGTACTTATCTGGGAACCCGGCCCTACTTTTCCATTCCAGGAACGCGCATAAATGACCATTCCACTTTTGGGTGCTACGATTCTAAAGCTATTAGATAAATCAGCCAGTCGGGTTCTTTTCAGCTCCGCTTGGGAGAGGTCTGCCATGATTTCACTGATCTTAGCGACGGATTTTTCTTCGGTCAAATCATACTTCGCTTCTAGTTGATTATAGTCTCTTTGGATACGTTCCAATTCGATATTAGACTGCTGAATAACCATGGGTGCTTCGTACTTGCTTTGCTCTACTTCAAGTTGTTTTTCCTTCATGGAAAATTTCATATTAATCAACTGATCTCTAAGACCACGCATTTCAATAGCCGTATCAATTCGAGCTTGTTCCAACTGAGTACCAACTTTATCCAACTCCGATTGTGTTTCTTTGAGTTTTGTATCCAGCTCTGTTCTATCCAAAGTTGCTACATACTCACCCTCCTGGACTACTGTTCCTTCGGGCACTAGATCAGTAATATTAGTTTGATAAATTCGAGCACTTCTCATGCCCTGAGGACCTCTGATTTTTTCAGAACGCTTGGCTTTTAATTCGCCAGTGGCCGTTACGCGAATGATAAACTCCCCTTTTTCAACGGTAGTTTTCAAAGCTTTGACCTGACTTTTTTTAGTATCTGGAGTGAAGTAGAAATAACCTGCGACGAGTGCTCCGATGATGAGCAAGGGAAAGAGGTAACGAGTGTAAGGCATAGGGTTCTTGTTTTCGGTGTCTTTAGTTTGGCTCAATTGAGTTTTACAAAGAAACTGTTTTTTAAAGTTGTGGTTGCTATGTGATGCTTTAGTTTCAACATAGACTTATTCTGTTTTTCACTTCTGCTAAAGTATATAAATATAGCGTCGTACTGGTCTTCTTATTTTAGATTAACAACCTGTTAACAGCAGGATGATAATTATTAGAAAAAGGTTGTATCCAAATGTAAAACCACTGTTACAGACATTTAACGATCGCCTAAACATAATGCAAATCCATTAGAAAAGACACAGACGTTATTGGAAAAGTTGCATGATAAACTTATTAATCGTAATATTGCGATACGATTAATTTAGTTTTGTTTAACTTGTTATTCAATTCTACAAACTAACAATACATTTACATGGGCCTAAGCAAATCAGAAAAATTCACCGCAGAGCAAAACCAACTCGCAGCTATGGCAAAGGCCATGGCCCACCCTGCTCGCATTGCGATCATTCAATACCTCATGAAAAAAGGTTCTTGCGTTTGTGGAGACATAGTAGATGAGCTTCCGCTTTCGCAATCTACGATCTCTCAGCATTTGAAGGCGATGAAAGAAGCTGGAATTATTCAGGGGAATGTGGAAGGGACCTTTACTTGTTATTGCTTGGACAAGGGTTGTTGCTCTGGGTTGAAAGCTGGATTTGATAAATTGTTTAAAGGGCTTAAGGGTTGTTGCTGATTTTTGAAGGCGGAACGCGGATTTTTAGGATGAAACGGATTTTCGCGGAATTTTTAGGAGTTGCTGAAACACTTTATAGTAATGCTTTTTCATCTTTTTAGAAATCCGTTCAAATCCAAAAAATCCGTGTCATCTGCGTTCCGAGTTCATATTTTTTTGTTCCAATTAATCGTAATATTACGATACAAAGAAAACTAGTTTTTTATTCATAAATCAAATTTCTATTCTCCAAGTCATATGCAAAGGAAGTAGAACCTTGGTATTTTTTAATTCTAAAAATTTTAAATCATGTTAAATCTAATTTTGAATTTGCTTAATGGATCTTGCTGTGGCTGTGACTGTTGTACAGATGGTGATTGCTGTGGTGGTGGCGTTTGCTGCTAAGTCAGGAATGATCTGAGGAATATTCCCAGACCAAAAAGAGCCGGTACTTTTGAGTATCGGCTCTGTTGTTTTATCTCCTCCCAGCATTATAATTCAAAAACGTATACTGAAACTTCAACATCAAATACCGCTGCAACACATTCGTCTGAATATCCTCTACATAAACATCCGTTACGTTTCGATTAATTTTTCTATTCTGATTCAATAGATCAAAAACAGATAAAGAAATCTCTCCTCGTTGATTTTTAAAAATCTTCTTTCCAATACTCGCATTCCAAAGCAAGTAGTCTTCATTAAAGGCCTCTCCAAGTCCCCAGAAGTATTGATGCGTAAGCTGAGTCCGAATCACAATACCCAATGGTAAAACCCAACCCAGTTTGAAACTCGACTGCTGACTGAGGAATCGCTCATCCACACTTTCCGCTAAACTGTTATTTACTTGATTGAAATTACTACGCGAAGAAATCGTAAAATCCAGCTTATCACTAATGTTACTACTCAGCGTCAAACCTCCTCCAACTAATGAATTATTCGCGTAATTCAATTCTTCATCCAACAAACCTGGCGTTCTAGTGAAGCTACCATTGAAGTCAAAATTCATATTGACTTTCCAGTTCTTCAAAGGCATTCCATAAGTTAGATAAGAACGTAGATTATAATAGCCATCTAAGTTCACCGGCTGACTGAGTTGCGCACCAGGTAAAAATTCCAGCTCTTCAAAAATTGGATTATCCGTTTCTCGCAGATAAGTACTATTCCCAATATAATCCTTGGTGTAGGTTCCAGAAACATTAAAATAAAAAACTGTAGCTTTTGTAGTATTAGTGTTAGAATATCGGAAACCTAAACGATGCTGAACGCTTTGATCCAACACTGGATTACCAATGGAAAGATCAAGTGGATTACTATTATTTAAGACATTCTGCAATTGAGAGACCGTTGGATTATCCGTATTCGCTCTATAGAAAAAACGCAGATTCGAAGAACGACTGAATCGATAACGCAAGGAAGCCATTGGCAAAAAACTATAATAAGTTCTATTAATTTGATCCTCTACAGGAAACAATTCGTCAGACTTCAGACTCGCATGCTGAACAAATCCTCGCAACATAATTCTCAGTTCTCTTCCTTTGCTATAACGGTATCCTCCTCCAAACTGATGAGTCGTGTACACATTGTTAAAAACAGAAGATAGGTCTTCGTTCAGCGCTGTATATTCTTCATCAGCGTCTACAAAGTCAAAGGTTTCCTGCTCTGATTCGTCTTTCTGCCAGGAGTTTCTGTAGTCGATAGAAAGCTGAGATCTTTCGCCCACAGGCTCGGTGTAGGAGAAGCGACTAGATAGTTTCCAACCGGTTGTCAGTAAGTCTGCGAACTGATCCAGCGTATCATTTTCAAAGAGTTCTTCTTTCTCAAAACCATTGAGTGCGTATTGATTGCTCTCACCTTCGTTGTCGCTGTATTCTGTTTGTGTAGAAATGGAAAAGGTGCGTCCTCGTTTTTTGAACTTGTGTTGCCAGTTCAGCTGATTGCTAAAAGTTGCACCCACTAAGTCAGATGTAAATTCATTGTTAGAAAAGTTCAAAAGTGTTTCCTCTGATCTTGTTTCTCCGATGGTTTCAGAGCTTCCGTCGTTGAATTGTAGGTTTAATTTTGGGCGGATGGTCAATCGGTTTGCGGAGTCTAGGTTGATTCTCCATTGCATATTGATTCTATGATTACTGTTAGTGCTATTGGAATTACTGCTCTCAGTGTAAGTCTGTCCATTGGTACGACCGCTTACGAACATACGATCCAAAATCTCCTCTTCATCCGTCTCCGTCCAATTGAAAAAATAGGAACCAGTGACTTCTGTTTTTTCTCCAAATTTATCTGAGTAGTTTAAGCCGAGTGCGTTTGTAGTTGCGATTCCGTTGTTGGCATTTACTAAGAAATCGTTGACGGAACTTCCGCCGCCGCCTCGTCGGCCACCTCTACCTCTGCCGCCGCCTCTTCGACCTCCTCTCCCAGTGGAACCGACCACTCCTAGAATATCCTCCGTTGCAAAATTCTGAATATTGATATTGTTGGATTGTCCGATGATAGAGATTCTGCGATCTCCGTCAAAGAAGTTGGTATTACCTCCAAGTTGATATTTATTTTCGTAGCCGTAGCCTGCGTATACTTTTCCAAACTTACCATTGTTCATCCCTGGTTTGGTAATGATATTAATGGTCTTAGTCGTTTCGCCATCTTCAAAACCGGAGAACTGTGCTTGCTCACTCTGTTGGTCGTAAACTTGAATTTGGCTGATGACTTCCGCAGGTAAATTTTTCAAAGCAGCATTTGGATCGTTGCCGAAAAAAGGACGACCGTCTACCAAAACCTGTTTGACATCCTCTCCCTGGGCTTGTACTTTTCCATCTTCGATTAGAACGCCCGGCATTTTCTCTATGAGTTCTTCGGCACTGGCATCCTGCAAAGTTTTAAAGGCATTTGCATTGTACTGAGTGGTATCTTCTAATTGCTGCGCCAATGGAATTTTTTCTTTGACAACAACTTGATCCAGGTCTACCGCTCCCTCTTCTAACAATATACTTCCGAGATCTTTGTTCTGGCTGAAAGTGATTTCTTGTTCATAAGTTTGATAACCGATATAAGTCACTTTCAATTTATAACCTCCAGCGTAGACTTCTTCAAATTTAAATTTTCCATCAGCTCCAGTAGTGGTTGCTTTGTATTCTTCGCCCCAGGGATGTTGTAAAAAAATGTACGCTCCGATTAAAGCTTCTGAATTTTCAGCTCCTTTGATCGTTCCAGATAAAGTGAGGTCTTGAGAAAAGAGATTTGCGGTAAGTAGTAATAAAATGCAGGTGTAAACAAATTTCATAAAATTGGATTCAGTGTTCGTTCTAATGTTTTGATATGAATTAGACTACAATTATTTAAAAGGTTTATTGCTATACTTTTTAGACAACGGTCAGCTAGAAATCCTTCTCCTTTTTTTAAATTTCAAATTTATAGAAAGTGAAAGAATATTAGTTGCTAAAATCAAAAACAGGTTACGAACAAATCTCCTTCTATCTTCGTAAGCAGTACTATTGTTTGGTAGCCAAAAGTACGGTTTTCTTTTTCTAAAAAACATTTCAAAATTAAGGAACTATCTTCGAGGCAATCTAGTTACAGGAACTTTACACTACACTCCAAACGCCATCAAAATGATAAACTCTTTTAAAAGTCTCATCCGAAATTCCTACAGCGGATTATCAAAAGAAATTTGGTTGTTGGCTCTGCTTACACTCATCAATCGGACTGGCTCGATGGTGATTCTCTTCATGACTATTTATCTAACAACGGAGTTGAATTTTTCCATGACCGAAGCAGGCATCGCCATGAGTTGCTTTGGCGCTGGTTCTGTAGTCGGAGCATATGGTGGCGGATTTCTAACCGACCGAATTGGTTATTACAAAACCATGTTCTTGACATTATTTGGTGCAGGGCTTTTGTTTTTTGTACTCATGCAGATGACCACTTTCTATGAATTCTGTGCAATGGTTTTTATTGTCAGTTCCGTTGCTGATGGATTTCGACCGGCGAGTATGGCTTCCATAAGTGCTTACGCTAAACCGGATAATCACAACCGTTCCTTATCGCTTATTCGATTGGCGATCAACTTGGGTTTTGCCGGAGGTGCTGCGGTGACTGGTTTTATCTCAGCGGCATTTGGCTACAAAGCGCTTTTTATAATTGACGGAACGACCTGTATTCTAGCTTCCTTCTTTTTGTTATTGGCCTTGAAGCCAAAAGAAGAAGTTGTCGAAAAATCAAAATCAGAAGACAACCTAGTCGATGGCAAAGGTCCTTCTGCGTATAAGGATGCAACCTACTTACAATTCATTGGATTCAAGATGATTTCTGCCATTGTTTTCATGCAGTTGTTTTCAACGGTACCTGTTTTTCTAAAAGATGTATTACAATTTACCGAGCAGGAATTCGGACTCATCATGATGGCCAATGGAATCATTATTGTGGTTTTGGAAATGCCCGTGGTCTATCTTTTAGAATCCCGTTTTAATAAAATGACACTCGTTATTATTGGCTACGCAATGATCGCTTCAGGCTTTTTAGTTTTGGGTTTCGCAGAATTAGCTGTAGCGGCTGTCGTCATTTACTACATCGTTGCGATCAGCGTAGGAGAACTAGTTGCATTCCCTTTTAGCAATGCTTTTGCACTAAGCCGCTCTACTCCGGGGAGACGAGGAGAATTCATGGGACTATATTCTATGGGTTTTTCTATTGCATTTATTATTGCGCCTTTATTAGGAATGTGGATTGCGGAAAGTTTTGGTTTTTCTATCCTTTGGTGGTCGATGACGGGTTTGGGTTTGGTTGGGGTTTTTGGTTTTGTGCTAACAAAGACAAAGATTGATGCGGAGGAACCGGTAAAGGAGGAAGTATTGGATTTGGTTTGATTTAGAATAGCCTGTACCGATATTTTCAGTCGCGGTGAAAATTCTTTTTTCAGGTGACATTTATTTATCACTCTAAGGTGTACATCTCAGTTCAATCGCGATCCAATAATGTAGAGCATTTATATTATACAGATGTGTTAAAAAAACTTGCGCCAACACAGCAAGTGTCAACGCAAGTTTTTTTTAGAAGGTATATAACGCTCTGAATGTACAATTGTCTAAAAACTCATTAATCCAGCATTTTGAAAAACTGTTTAGAGCTATACTCGAAATCTTCATTGACATAGCGAATAAAATAAGGACCAGAAGGAAGTTCCGATACCTCAAATGATATTTTATACTCATTGGTTTTTAGAACGCCTTTTTTCATCAAGATACCTGCAGAACTGAAAATTTCTATGTCAATATCCTCACTGCTGACTTCAGACAGCTCTAAAGTAATGACATCAAATACCTGCGAAGGATAGACACTTACGGCATCCAGGCTTTGAAGTTTAACCACATTAATATCAAGGATCTCGAATTTTCCGTCGAAATCCACTTGCTTAAGTCGATAGTAATTGTTTCCTCTTGATGGCTTTGTATCTACGTATTGATAATGCTGTGTCAAATCTGTCGTACCCATTCCTCTGACCTTTGCTAAAGGTTGAAAATTACGACCATCCGAACTGTGCTGCACCTCGAAGTAATCGTTGTTTTCTTCCGTAGCAGTCAGCCACTCGATTACAACTTTATCCTGATCCAAGTAGGCATCAAAACGAACGAGTTCTACAGGTAATGGAGGGCTGGGAATTTGTAAGGCACCGTTGCAAGCAGTTCCAGTTCCACCAGTACTTGCGTGACCAACTAGATTTATAGGTAGTTCACAAGCAGCAATGATAGTGACAGGCTCATTTACAAGTGTAGTTCCTTGGTCGTAACATATTGTTCCCGGCCCGGTTAAAGTAGTATACTCTATACATGCAGATGCACCTCCCATTCCATTAGCAGGTTCTACAGTGAGGCTAACAGATAAAGCGTAACTGCAAGTACCGTCTCCATTGTTTGTAGTTGAAGTTAGGTTCAGACTAGTTAAAGTAACATCATTGCATTGGCTAAATAAATGGCCTTGAAAAAACATTATAAATAGTAGAATAAAAAGATTGGAGTAGAGATTTTTTTTCATGAAAATTTGGTTTTAAAGTAGTAAAAAATATTATCTGTAATAAATATATTATACATAATTATATTTATTACAGATAAATGGCTACTAATATAGTAATAAAAAAATCAATCAAATAAAAAACAATTGATTTAATTATGACGAGTAGATTTTCAGGATAAACGGCAGGAAATATGGAAAAAGTAGTAACGCTTTTAATGAAAAGTATTAAAAAAAGCCTTCAGAGATTAATCATCGCTTTAGCTTTGAGACCTCGCAGAGTTGATTTAGCGTATAGATAGAGTTCGTAAAGCGGTGGTTTGGCAACTAAGATTTTTCACTCGGCACTTTACAAATTGTTGCACTCTAACGGCCTCCTCTGCACCAAGTCGCAAAGTTTCCATTTCGAAGAATTTTTAAACGACAATGGTGTAAAGTCAGATTACCACAGCGTACGCTGAGTATTACGTGCGTACATTGTTATATAACCTCAATGAAAAAAATATAAAATAATTTCCCAATTACTACTAAAAGAGAAAATCTAAGAACTGAAAATAAGAGTATTAGATATTTTTTAGATGTGAAAGAAAGAGTTGATTGTTCTATTATGGCCAAAGCAAGATTATTACATCATGAAGCCGGTGATATAGGATGGATGGCTGTCGAATGGGAAAATGATTTAACTGTCTTAAATGATTATTTACACATTGATTAATAAGGACTACACAAAAGTGATATAAAATCAGACTTGCTATCTCTACGTCCGATTCATATTACCGAACGGTTACATCTAGCTGGCCTCTTCGAACTCTGTTGGATTAGCTTTGCGCCTTCCTTTAGGACCTCGCTAAGTTGGCTTTGTAGTAGAGCAAGAGTTCGTAAAGCGGTGATTTGATAACTATATTTTTCACCTAGCTTTGTTTGACACATAAAACTTAAACAGGTTCTCAGCTATGGTTGAAATTCATGCTCTTACTCATGCCTCTAAGATTCTTTTAGATTGAATCAGATATTGATATTAAACCTTTTTACCAATTGTCGGTCAAAGGAGTTTTACAATCTAAAAAACGAATTATGAATTTTAATCTACTCAAGTTTTTTGTACTTACAGTATTCTTCTTATCAAATAATCTTAATGCTCAAATAAGCACACAGTGGGGTCCCGATGGATTTGTGAAAATTGAAAATGGTTCCAGTGGTATGATGGCGGATTTAGAACCTGGAGATAGGTTTAGTCGAGACCATGACCAAGCTGGAGATATTAATGGAGATGGCATAATTGATCTTGTCATTGGTGCTCGTTCTGATGATGATGGCGCAACCGATGCAGGAGCAATTTATATTGCTTTTCTGAATGCTGACGGAACCGTTCAGTCCAATCAAAAAATATCAATGCTTGAAGGTGGGTTTAATGAAACCTTACTTGAAAATAATTTCTTTGGTTATGGTGTTGCAGGAATTGGTGACTACGATAACGATGGAATTCCGGATATAGCAGCCTCTGCACCTTCATCGACCAATAGCGCTTTGTATATTATTCATCTGAACAATGATGGAACAGTAAAAGACTTTGTAAAAAATCCTAGCATCATTGCACAAGGACTTTCAGCTATCGGAGATATTAATAACGATGGCAGAATTGATTTGGTAGCTTGTGACCCCAATTCAGATTTAGGAGGAAACAATAGAGGAGCTATCAATATATTATTCTTAGACGATTCAGGACAAGTTATAACTAACAATACGGTAAGTATTAGTTCTGTAAGTGGGGGCTTTGGAATTGGATTGGAGGATAATGATAAATTTGGAGGAAGAGAAGTGGCAATGCTCGGTGACATTGATAATGATGGAACTTTGGAAATGGCTGTAGGAGCTTTTACGTCTGATGGTGGTAAGGGGGCAATTTGGATATTATCCTTGAATAGCACAACATTCAATGTACAATCTAAGCTTAAAATTACCGAAGGACTAAATGGCTTTTCTGATATCTTGACGACGGGTGCAAATCCCAATGGTAGCGAAGGTGCAAATTTTGGACATGCTTTATGCAGGGTTGGAGACCTGAACGGAGATGGAGTCCCAGATTTAATGACAGGTGCAAACCAGCAAAATGAAGGCTGGGGTTATATCTTATATCTCAATACCGATAAGACAGTAAAAACGTATACTCGATTAAATAATACGGAAGGTGGTTTTGGATTTGAGTTGACAGCAGAAGACAGGTTCTCTCGCTCTATATCTTTTTTGGGTGATTTAAGAGGTGACGGAACTATAGCGGTAAACTACGGTGCCGGAGCAGGTGCTGGCAGTGCCGGAGCTCTATATCTATTATTTTTTAAGCCCTGCGACTTCAATCAACAAGCTGGTCTAAATCATTGGAGTGGAGGAAATACACTTTTCACAAATTGGAGTCATCCTGATCAAATGCTAATAAGTGACTCTTTGACATTTGAACAATGTACATTCAAAGCCTTTGAAACTGATGCACCCTACATTACTTATAATTCCAATGATGGAAGATGTATTTGTAAAGACTCTGAAGCTACTCTAACTGTAAGTACAGAACTGAGCACAGCTTTTACTAATGAGTGTAGTAGTAGTTTAACAACTAACACAGATGAAATAAATACTGAAAATCAGTTAATCGTTTTTCCGAATCCAACCAACTCAGAAGTAATCTTAAAAATTAATAATGCCTCATTTACTGACAATGATAAAATCAGTCTTTTTTCCTTGG
>JBGCDT010000178.1:0-4166 GCA_045105695.1 Saprospiraceae bacterium
CCGTTTGGCCAAAAATATTGGTAAGGCGCTATCCCTCCGCTTATGGAAACACTGGCCGTACCGTCGCATTCTTCAAAACAAGACGCTGGGTTATTTGAAGAGCTCGCAGTTAATAACAATGGTTCTACAACTAGTGCTTGAGCAATGGCTTCACCTATTGCATCAGTTACCGTTACCGAGTAAGTACCAGGTAATAAACCACTTAGCAAAGCATCTGCATTCTGTGTATTCACCGTACCAGAACCATTGAGCGTATTAGCTGTATTTTGCCAAACATACTGATAAGGTGCTATACCAAATTCAATGTCTAACAATAGACTTCCGTCTACATCACCGAAGCAATTAAGCGTATCATTTTCGATACTCAATTCGATATTAGATGGAAAAGTCACCAATAAACAATCAATGATTTCGCAACCTAGATTGTCAGTGATTGTCACACAAACCTGTTCACCTGCTAACAATGCATTTACATTTGCTGTAGTTGCTCCAGTGGACCAAAGGTAACTGTAGTTTCCATTACCCCCAGAAGGATTTACCGCCGCTGCTCCGTCTGACAATCCGGGGCCACTTGCCTCATTTGTAAGACTACTGTTAGAAATAATTTCATCTAGCACTTCCAAGTCCACGTTGATGATACTATCACAGCCATTTTGCGCAGGAATTGTTTCTGAAAAAATAGTGGATTGCTCGTAAGAGATACCATTTACCGCAAGGTTTTCACCAAAACAAATAGTCGTATCTATAGTCGTCAGAATTTGTGGGAGTATTGTTAGGTTTCCAGTAATGGTACTATCGCAACCGTTGAATGCTGGGATCACTTCACTGATTGGTCCACTTGAATTGTAGTTTACATTTCCTACTGTCAGGCTCTCACCAAAACAGAGCGTTTCATTGATTGTACTAGCAATTGGATCAAGTATAGTGAGTACACCTGAGATGGTACTATCACAGCCTAAGAAAGAAGGAACCGTTACTGAAAACGGACCGCTGGTATTGACATTACTCATTCCAACACTTAGGATTTCGCCATTACATAACACTGGGTTTAGATTTGTGATAATTGGAGCAGGCTCAGTTATCGTAGCCTCTGTAACCGTAAGTCCAAAAGCATCAGAAACCGTAAAACTATACGTACCAGCGGCTAAACTATTTATCGTTGCCGTTCCTCCTTCTGTAGGGATCGCTCCATTTCCGTTTATAGAATTATCAGTCGTATTTTCCCAACTATATCCATAAGGCGCAGCCCCATTCGAAACGGAAAGATTAAGTGTTCCATCAACATCACCAGGGCAATCTAACAATACATCTACAACATTGGGAATAATATTACTGGGGAATAAAACCAACAGACAATCTTCAGCAGAACAGCCCAAGTCATCTGTTACGGTAACACAATAATTTGTACCTCCTTCCAAGTTGTTTGCAGCAGTTCCTGTTTGTCCATCTGACCATTCATAAGTGAGGTTACCAGCACCTCCCATTGCGTTAGCAGTTGCTGCTCCATCAGCGATTTGATAATTTGTCGCTTGTACAGTTTGAGTAGCAGTGACCGTCAAATTTCCAGTAACAACCAGAGTCGTATTTATTATGGAATCACAACCACCAACTGTTGGTAGAATATCTTGATAATTACCTGTTGCATCATAGACGCTATTTCCAACAGTGATCGTTTGTCCTGCACAAATCGTAGTATCCAGTACTTCATCATAAGCAGGAAGAACCGTGAGCATTCCAGTAATCAATGAATCACAACCATTGTAAGCATTTACCGTCACGGAGAAAAAACCACTTGTTGAAAAACTTAATGGGCCAACCTCATAAGTTTCTCCATCACAGATAAAGGGATCAATTTCAGTAATAGATTGAGGAGGCAGAACACCTGCATCAGAAACACTCAAATTATAAACACCTTGGGTCTCTGTGCCATCTCCATCTATTAGTAGCCATATTGTTGACCCAGGTTCCAGACAGCTTAGTTCTAGACTTTCGTCAAAATCCATGAAGGTATATTCTGAATCAATTTGACTAAAGGGACCATTACAACCTCCATTAGAAGAAAAGGCAGCCAACTGCAAACCAATGGGGTCAAAACCAGTAGGATCACTTTCTGCTTCGATCAATACATGTCCTGAATTCGGAACCGTAAATTGGTACCAAACAGAACGTTGCGAAACGAAGCCTATAGTGGATGGTTCTGGAAAAGAGTGGCTAGAGCAATAGTTGTTTTGATTCTCTACAGTTACAGAACCATTGTTTGGTATGAGTCCTAAGTCCTCAGCACCACAAGGTAAATCGCTTGCAGCAGTAGAACCATTATTACTTATTTCTAAACCAAAAGCACCTTCCACCATATCAGCAGAAGTAAAGGAACCGTCTATCAATAAGAAGTAAGTTGTATTTGGTTCCAAACATTCCAAAGCTCTAAATTCATCTAGACCAGTAGAAGTATTGGAACTGTAAAGTACCTGATTCAAATTGCCGTTACAATTTCCATTATCAGATTCGTAGAGTGCAAATTGAATATTGAGGTCATCTCCAAAATTACTGGGATCACTCACTGCATTGATATAAGTAACATCAGGATTATTATTAGTTGTAAAACTAAACCAAACGCCTTGCTCATTTGCAAAACCAGACAATGGTGGATCATTATCATTCGAGCCACATATGTTCGTGTACACACTGTTAGCAGCATCACCGACAGAACTGTTTTCGTTCAAAACACCAAAGTCAATTGCGTTGCAAATAAAATCATTTGGCGGTCCAGGATAGATACCGTTTACAGAAATAGAAAAATTAACCTGCCCGCCAGATGACAAACCGTTGGGAAGAGCGAGTGTATAATTTTGAGTTGTTCCTACATCAGGAACCTGAAAGTCTTCACAGATTATTTCATCACAAGAATGACTAGGTGTACAAAAGCTACCATCATCTTCGAAGGCTCTGAAGCAAACTTGTATTTGATTAGGCAACTGAGTTGGGCAAAGATAAGGTTCACTGTATTGTAAGAAAGGCGTATTTTGATAACAGAAGTTTGTAGCAGGGTATGTAGTCCATCCTTGGTTGTTAATATTCACTCTCCAGTGCGGGTCAGCAGCACCGAAGTTATCACCACAAGTGGTTGTTGAGCTACCACTGTCAACCGTTACGTTTAGGTTGAGTTGAGCAGAAGTATTGGTTGCGAATCCAAAAAAGAAAAGGGACAATAGGAAAAATAAAAGTTGGGACGGCTTTGGTAAGTTTGATTTCATCACAGAGCTAATGTTTGTTTTAAAGGATTCGTTTCGTTAGCAAACAAGTCCTATAAAAGTAAGAGGACTTTTAGCAAAAACCTGCTGCTTTTCAGAAAACCTATATAATTCCTAAAAAACAACTACTAATAAATTGAAACCAGCCTTAATATATTGTGTGTCCTAAAAATGCTCAGGTTAAAGAATCGTTAATCTACAATATGTACTCTTTGTTAATTAGCCCTTGATCTTTAGTAAGTTCAGTTAGTCTACTGTGAACACCAAAAACTCAATCATGCTTTAGAAGAATCATACTTGATATTGAAATGAATCCAGAGTGACCTAGAAATTCGGAATAGCCAAATGAAGAAAATGGCAGAGAAAAAAATTAGAACAGCAAAGGAAGAGTTTACCGTCCATCCAAAGTAAAAAACGGTTAGCAAACAGAAAAAGATAGAAAACCAGCCCCAAATCGCGTAGGAGATAAACATTGCTCCATAGAAAAATCCGGGCTCAGGAGTATAATTTAAATTACACTTAGGACAGCGCTCTGGCATATCAAAAGGTCTCTTGAAGGCAAAAGTACTTGTGTAGAACAAATCACCCTCTCGGCATCTAGGGCATTTCATATTCGTTATACTTTGAAACTGAGTGCGAGGCGCGGAATTATTGTTAGACATATGTGTTCTTGTTAAGTTCTGTTGGCACAAAGGTCGTTGTTTTTAAACTTATTTTGTGTGATTGATGCTACAAAAGGGAATGATAAGCAACCTTTACGCTTATTAAAATAAAGTCTAAATAAGAATGTAAAGCCTTAAACTATGTTGGAGATTTTATAACGAGTCTAGATATTCTCCTAACAAAGAAGCGTATATCAGGTAGGTTAAACGCATCAAATGATAGATTGCAAGGCCTTAAGGAGAAACTGCTCAT
>JBGCDT010000179.1:0-14003 GCA_045105695.1 Saprospiraceae bacterium
TTACTTACTTTCAGGACTAACGAGTATTTTTCTATGGCTCGGCTTTCCGATGATGCCACTGACACCATTGATCTTTGTGGCATTCATCCCCCTGCTATTGGTAGAACAGGACATTGCTAAGAGTAGGGAAGGGGCGTCGAAATGGGAAGTGTTCAAATATAGTTATTTCAGTCTTGTACTTTGGAATATTCTAACGACCTACTGGGTTGCAAATACTGCGTTTTCAGCAGCTATCATTGCCTTTTTGGTCAATTCCCTTTTTATGTGTATTCCCTTTGTGGCTTACCATCAGGTGAAAAAAATAATGCCCAAACTAGGTTGGATGTCTTTCGTTGCCTTTTGGTTGACTTTTGAATATTTACATCTGCGGCACGAAGCGACCTGGCCCTGGCTGACTTTGGGTAATACCTTTGCTACTTTTCCTTCTACTGTTCAATGGTATGAATACACCGGTGTATTTGGCGGAAGCTTATGGATACTAGCCGGAAATGTATTGTTATATAAATGGTTGGCCCCTAAGCTGGAATCTTGGTTTGGTTTTTCTAACAGTACTATTACAATTGTTTATTCACAAAGTAGAATTGCGAAAGGAGACTACATTCAGACTGCTTTGTTTTTTATTTTACCATTAGCTTTTTCGTTCTATCTCTATAGCACTCATGTGGAAAAAGGAGAGGGTCGAGAGGTCGTCGTCGTCCAACCGAACTTTGAACCGCACTATGAAAAATTTCAGGTTTCTAGAAAAAGAACCATGCAGCAGTTCTTGAAGTTATCCGAATCCGCCATTACTCCAGAAACGGAATACTTAGTTTTTCCAGAAACCAGTTTTGGCGGAATTAACGTAAATGATTTCACGAAAGACAATCAGATAAAAACACTTCAGAATTTCATCAATGACTATCCTAATCTGAAACTAGTCTCTGGACTAGGAAGCAGAAGGATCTTTGAAGAAGGAGAAGAACATACCGCTGCCGTCAGAATGCATGCTAGAAAAGGTAAAGATACGGTATATTGGGAAAGTCAAAATTCAGCTATTCAGCTAACTAGTAGATCACCAGAAGTAGACTTATACTTAAAATCGAAGTTCGTACCTGGCGCTGAAATATTTCCTTACCATAAGTTATTATTTTTCTTCAAACCCATAGTAGATAAACTGGGTGGTTCCGTTAGTGGTTTTGGATCACAGCCAGAGCGTTCCGTTTTCAAGAGCGGTAACACAGCAGTAGCCCCGGTTATTTGTTATGAATCTGTCTTTGGAGAATACTGTACAGAGTATGTACAAGCAGGAGCGGAAGCTATTTTCATAGTTACAAACGATGGCTGGTGGGACAACACAGCGGGGCATAGACAACATCTTGCTTTTGCACAACTGCGTGCTATAGAAACGCGACGAAGTATTGCCCGTTCTGCAAATTCAGGTGTCTCTGCATTTATCAACCAAAGAGGAGATATTCTATCAGCTACGAAGTACGATGAAGAAGCTGCACTGAAAGGAAATATTCAGTTTAACAATGTGCGCACGTTTTACACTTTGTGGGGAGATTTGACCGGAAGGATCGCTGGGTATCTTGCGATTTTACTGTTGGTAAATGCTTTGTCTAAGGGCTTGATGAATAAGAAAAGTAAAAGAGAAGTTTGATTCAAAACTTGCTTTGTTTTTCAAGAACATTCTGTCAACTTTAACAAACCAACTATTTTCGATATCCACCTTTTCGTCTTCCTTGCATACCGTGTTGGTGTCTCATTTGTCCACGGTTGGTAACCGCTTTTTCAAATTGCTTGATTTGATCCTTCAACTGCGGTTCCGTCACCTTCAGTTTTTTTACCTTGACCATAATAGCCTTGGTCTTATTCCACTTGTTTTTCTTAGCGTAGAGATTTGCCAATTGTACCAGCACCATTGCCGTTTCATTGTCAGTAGGTAATTCCATCTCCTGAGCCTTGGTGAGCCACTGCTCTGTTGCGTCATCATCTCCGTTTTGCTGCGCTAGGGTTCCCTGGAGCATGTAGTAGAACGCGCGGTTGGTTTTGTACAGCATGTTTGGGAAGTAGGTTAAGGCTAACCTTTTTTCTGCTCCAGCAAAATCCATGGTCTGTACCATCTCCGCAGCAGACTGTACCGTACCCAATAAAAAGTATCCAATTAGCAAAGCCAGTCCGATTAGTAAAAATGGAAAGGCATACCAAAAACCAAAGGCAAAAGACAGCGCAGTTCCTCCAATAAGACATAAAGCAATGAGTCCGAAACGTAAGTATATATTGATTGTAAACATGTGTATTCTAGTTTTTTATTGACTGTGAAGGTACGACTTTAAAAGGAATTCAAGGTCAAATGAGCTAATCTCAAATGGAATTACCTAGCGAGTGCCTTCTCCATTTCTGCAACTTTATCCTTTAGCATAAGGTCATTGTAGGAGAGTGCTTTTACCTTTTTCAAATAAGCAGCAGCTTCCTCTTTTCTATTTTGTGCAAAGCAGAGATGAGCTAAATTGAGGGTGACTAGTGCTTCGTCATTGACAGTGCGCAGCCCTCGCTGCAAAGCTCCGGTCAGGTGTTCCTCTGCCTCTGGAAATTCTTTGTTTTGTAAAGCAGCAATTCCTTTTATAAAATGATAATAGGCTTGATGACTTTTTAGCAAGAAGTCAGGTCTCTTGATTTGGTCCATCATGCTTTCTGCTTTTTCAATGTGCCCCTTTTTCATAAGGCCAAAAGCTGCCCACACATTTCCAAATAGAAAATGTGTTGCTAGTAATAACAATGCTGCTACGTATAAATACCAGGCACTCCCTATTCCGAGTTTCACGTGAAGCACGATTCCGATGACTATAAATAATAGGACGAGTACTAAGCGAGTATTTTTGTATTGCATGGCTGCGAAATTAGGGATTTTTTTTGAAGATGGGAAAAGGGACGAGAGGGTAGTAGAGGGTTGAAGAAGGCTCTTCGGAATTTGTCTTGGGTAGAGGAGGCAGATAAGGTCGATGGGGTCGATAGGGGCGCTCGGAATGAACTTGTGTTGTAGATCTCTGCGTTTTCTGTAGTTCTGAGATAAAATCACCGCAGCCACTCTCCCGAACTCATCATCATCCAGTTTCCATTGGTTTCCACATAAGTCCCTTCAGGAAAAACAGCTTTAAATGTCTTTTCAAAAAATGCTTTTCCTTTCTTTCGGTCTGTAGCGGTGTAGGCCAGGTGGTTGTAAAGAATTACTCCTTTCTCTGTCAATATGGGCTTAAGTTGTTCTAGAAAAGCAGATTGCTGAAAATGCGCTGGAATAACGTCATCCAAAAAAATATCAACAGCTATCAAGTCAAATTTTTGAATACACTGAAGTAAATAAAGAGAAGCATCTGTGGAGACAATATCTATTCTAGAAGAGAGTTCCGGAAGGGTATATTTACTTGCGAGATAGACGACCTCTTCATCTATTTCTACAGCGGTGTAAGTGTATTGTTTTTTGAAAACCTTTTCCAGAATGATGGGAATGCTGCCCAGGCCAAGACCTAATACCAGCACATTTTTAAAGGCTGCTTTATCCAAATCCATTTTTTCAAAAGCACCAGAGAAGTTGTCGTACAAATCGCCGTAGGAATAAATGGCGTTGGCCGTACTCAGTTGGTAACGACCATTTTTAATGCTGACGTATAGATGGGGATTGTGTTCGCTCGATGTACTTTCTACATGGAATTCAAAAAGATAACTCAGCCATTTTTTCCAACGTGGGATATCCATTACTCTGCAATGACTTTTTCCCAGCGGCGGAACCGACTACTTTCTTCAAAAACATGACTTAGAATATTTTCTTCCACCACATCGAAATCTTCCTTTCTTCTAGCCATCACCAGTTTAGCTGTTTCAAAAGCCTTGTTGGTTTTGTAAGTACTGAAGCCTGCGGTACCTCCCCAGGAAAAACTAGGAATAAAGTTTCTCGGAAATCCAGAGCCGAATACATTCGCAGAGACACCTACTACAGTTCCGGTATTAAACATAGTATTAATACCACATTTAGAGTGGTCACCCATGATCAGGCCGCAAAAGGTCAATCCTGTTTTAGCAAAAGATTCTGTTTGGTAATCCCAGACGCGAACTTCTGCATAGTTATTTTTAAGGTTAGAAGAATTAGTGTCTGCTCCGAGGTTGCACCATTCGCCGATTACGGCATTACCCAAATAACCATCATGCCCTTTGTTGGAGTAACCCGTGATGATAACGTTGCTGACTTCGCCACCCACTTTCGAGTGAGGGCCAATGGTCGTTGGACCGTATACTTTCGCACCCAGTTTTAGCTTCGCTCCTTCACAAAGTGCCAGCCCTCCGCGGACCAAACAGCCTTCCATGATCTCTGCATTTTTTCCGATGTAAATCGGCCCTTCTTTAGTGTTTAGTATGGATGCTTCTACCGTTGCTCCCTCCTCTAAAAATATCAGATCAGGATTTCCAATAATGGTATTAGTCTCAGAAATAGGTTGAGAGGTACGACCATTTGTAAGTAACTTAAAATCATTTTGCAATGCAATTGCATTGTTAGAAAACAAATCCCAAGGATGTTGAATTTCAATGATTGGTGTGTTCCCAATTTCAAAACCAGCTAGTTCTTCAATGTCCTCCTCATGCATCAGTCTGTGAAACTGTTTTTCATTCAGGCGCGCAGCAACTAAAGCTTCGTTATGCAATAGTGCTTCATTGGATTCCAACTGTTGGATCAATCGTACGAGTTCTTGCGTTGGCAACATTGCTCCGTTGATGACGAGGTTGTCTTCGCCAATATTAATTGGGTATTTCTGAGAAAGGTAATCTTGGGTAATGAAAGACGCGGAAGCGTCGAGTAGTTTTTCCCACTTTTCACGGATGCGGAGAATCCCTGTTCTTAGTTCACAAACAGGTCTTGTATAAGCAAGTGGCAGGAGTTGGTCTCTCCTTTCGTTATCAAAAAGAATGACGTTGTTCATTATGTGTTTTGTTTTGTGTGTTGTTCTCTCTTGGTGGTTTCGAGCAAATGATTTATCTGCCGATTGATCGATATCTGTTAGAATTTGACGGATCCATTTTCGACATTACCTGTTGTACGTTTGCCTTTTGCTCTCGGGTTCCTTCTTTGAAAATTTCTATAATTTCGTTTCCTTTTGCATCAGCGAACATGGTCACGATCATGGAGTTAGTCTGTGCTTTATTTACTACACCAACGGCCTCTATTGCTTTTTCCAAAACCACTTTTCCGGTTTCTAAATCTTTGTGCATCATATCCAAGCCAAGGCGATGGTAGTCGTAGATGGATTGACGGATAGGACGCATTCTTGGATTCAGTAAGTTTTCAGCCATCCAGTATCTTGTATTGTTATTGCCGTCTTGCGCACGCCAGCCTCTATATCTTCCAGTTACATTGTTTGGAATAATATTAACAATCTCCTGAGCAAGTAAAAAGTAATCATCACCTCCAAATGGGGCAAAAGAGTCGTAGTCCATTCCAATAATAACATAAGCGTAGAATGCTAAGACAGAAGATAAATTATCTATGTATAAATTCTGTGAGTATTGAATTGGTTGAAATTGCGCGTAGGTGAAGGTCACTCCTTTGTCGACAGTTGAAACCAGTACGCTTTGGTAATCACTTCCGTAAACAGGTCGGCTCGATTGGATGATGAAATCTCCCTTGAACTCATTTGCCGTTAGTTCATCCGTGATATTGATTTGAATATTTACCTGGATGCGCTCTTCTGGTTCGTAGTCTTCATCTGTCCAACGCTGATTGTTTAAAAACTCAGTCATGGCGTTTTCCAGTTCTCTGAAAACCTCGGGGTCCGTCTTTTGCAGCAATGGCGTATTGATATTAACAGTAGCCTGCAATTCCTGAGCCTGTGTCTGAGTAATGGTAAATAAAACGACGAGTAGTAAAAAATACTTTTTCATAATATGGTATGGTTTCTTAATTCGACAAAAGGAGAAAACAATAGTAAGATAAGGCCTTTTATAATCTACCTTTTCTAGACAGACAATGTTTCAATCTCCTCCACAATATCAACAGCCACTTCAGCCTTTGTCTTTAACTCAAATTCTTTCACCTTATTGTTACTAACGATGGTGATTTTGTTGGTATTATGTTGAAAACCAGCTCCCTTGTCCTGTAAGGAATTGAGGACAATGAAATCAAAATTTTTGCGCTCTAACTTCCCTTTTGCGTTTTCTAGTTCATTGTTGGTTTCCAACGCAAAACCAATGAGTAGTTGTCCTTTCTTCTTCGTCTTTCCCAAAGTAGCCGCTATGTCAGTCGTTCGTTCGAGCGCAATGGAAAGATCATCTCCTGATTTTTTAATCTTCTTATTAGAGAACGTTTTAGGACGGTAATCCGCTACCGCTGCTGCTAAAACACTGATATCCGTTTCTGGGAATATTTTAGCGCAAGCTTTGTACATCTCCTGAGCGGAGCGGACTCGGACAATCGAAATCTTATCGTTTTGAACGATTTCTTTTGAAGGTCCTAGTATTAAAGTTACTTCAGCTCCTTTAGCTGCGAGTTCTTCTGCTACAGCAATACCCATTTTACCAGAGGAATGATTGCCAATAAAGCGCACAGGGTCTAATGATTCATAAGTCGGGCCAGCTGTTACCAGGGCAGTCTTTCCTTTTAAGGTTGCTGATTTCGCAAAGTGTTTTTGCAAAAGAGCTACGATATCTTCGGGTTCGGCCATTCGGCCATCTCCTTTTAAACCACTCGCGAGTTCTCCATGACCAACGGGTATGAGCTGGTTGCCGAAAGATTGTAGTCGTTTTACGTTCTCTTGAGTAGCTGGGTGCTTCCACATATCGAGGTCCATAGCAGGAGCGAAGAACACTGGGCATTTTGCCGAAAGGTAAGTTGCTACGATAATGTTATCACAAATAGCATGAGACATCTTTGCGAGTGTAGTAGCTGTAGCTGGAGCAACAAGCATTGCATCGGCCCATAGACCCATTTCAACATGGTTGTTCCAACTGTCCTCTGCGAGGACGGAAGTATAAACTTGCTTTTTAGAAAGCGTAGATAAAGTAAGCGGAGTAATAAACCCAGCGGCCGCTGGTGTCATAATGACTTGAACTTCTGCCCCTGCTTTGATGAGAAGTCTTGTGAGGAAAGCTGCTTTGTAAGCTGCGATACTACCAGTGATTCCGAGTAGAATCTTTTTACCACTTAGTGTATGCATAATGGGGAGAAAGTAAAAAGGTTTTGTGATAAACGGAGCTACATTTATAAAATGCACCTATCCAATAATCACAAAACCTTTAGGAGTTAATTAAAATTTCTTCTTCTCGTCTTTGTAACGAGCGTGAATATCATTGCGAAGATATTCGTCTGTAGCGATCAGTACTGGATTCGGGAGACGTTCGTAGAACTTTGAGATTTCAATCTGCTCTTTGTTCTCGTGGATCTCTTCGATAGTTTCAGAGTTAATGGCAAACTCTTCCAACTTGGTGTGCAACTCGTGCTTCAAGTCAACTGCAATTTGCTTTGCTCTTTTAGAGATGATGGCTAGTGATTCGTAAATGTTACCGGTGTCTTTTACCAATTCCTTTACGTCACGTGCTCGAACGTTTGGTTCTAATCCCTGAACTTGTGATTTAATATCTGTCATTATGATAAAGATTTTAATTTTTTCTGAGAATCCTTTTTTATGTTTTTTACTTCTTTACTGTAACGGCTCTCTTTATAACGAGTTTCAAATCGTTGGATTGCCTCTAAAGTTGCTTCGTATCGTTCTGCTCTCTTTTTGTAAATACTATTTTGTGCTAACAAATGACCTGCTTTTACGATCATGTACCGAATCTTCTCATCTTCTTTCGTATCTGGATAATCTTTCAACATATTTTCGAAGCAATGTGTTGCAGATTCATATTCCTGTAGGTCAAAGTACAATGAAGCTTGCTCGTAATCTTTTACTTCCAGCTTTGCTCTAATTTCATCAATCAACTGGTTCGCCTCTGGAACCCGTTCGCTGGTTGGATGAGTATTGGTGAATAACTGCAGGTCTTCAATCGCTTGTAGAGAATAGGTCTGATCTAGTCGGTATGAAGGAGACATCTGATAATTGGAATAACCTGTCATGAAATCTGCTTCTTCCCTTTGTTCGCTATTTGGAAAAGTATTGGTGAAGTTCTTAAAGTAATAAGAAGCTAAGATGTACTTTCTCAAATAGTAATGTGTATAAGCATAGTAAAAGTAAACTTTTTCAGCTTCTACTTTTCCTCTCAAACCCCCTATGATTAGTTCAAATAAGGTTTGTGCTTTCAGATACTCTTCTGCTTCGTAATATTCAAAAGCTTTTTTGTACAACAACTCAGGATCATTGCTAGAGCGAACCTTTTCAAATTCACTTTTGCAAGAGCTGAAACTCAAAGCTAAAAACAAAATAAAGCTAGATAATAAGATACTTTTCTTCATTGGAGCGCAAAGATAATGATTTTTAAATGAAATTAGACCAATAATCTCTTGAAATTCAAGGGGAAAGGGAGTAGAATGCCACTCCTCGTTTTAGACATTATTCTTGTAATTAACGAATTGATCTACAGTTATGTATGTATAGAAGACGAAGCTTCTAAGTACTGAATGAATAGATGTAGGAAATACTAGAGGAGTTGCCTAAGGAAATAGAAAAAGCTTAGTTAATTAAATTACCTATTTGTGGATGGTTAAATTGCAAACTTTAGTTCTGTAACAGAATCTTAACCTCCTCTGCTCAAAATTGGGCATGAGTTTTTATACCTACTTATTATAAAGACCGTTAATATTGTATTAGATTTGTTTGAGTTCGAGCACACAAAATTTCACAATTCAACGAATTTCCTACTGATTCTTACAAATTTGATCATTTGGGCAAAGATTAACTGCTCATAAGCAATTGTCTTAACCTACTTATCGAAATAGTTTTTTACTTTTAGAGCTCTTTTCGAGTCGTATTCGAAACCACCACTTACCCCAATCGTACTATTTTATTACTACTTAATAAACTCTACTAAATGAAATATTTATTATGTCTGTTGCTTTTGGGAACCTTTGGTTTCAATCTGATGGCAACCACCTCCGCTGTAGTCTGGCCTCATTCCACAATTTGTGAAAAAGATACTGTCGCACCTAAGGTGTTCATCATAGGTGATTATGAAAAACAATATCAAGATTTGCTTTCTGAGCACGAAATGCTGCTGCTAACCGCCTGTGATAACGACATGAATGTTGCTTTCGAAAAATGGCAAGGTATGTTGCTGGCAATGGAAGAGCACTCAGAAGCAGTGAAATATGATCTAAGAGGCTTGAAAATGTGGCTGAATATATTTTGGGATGAAGATGGCACCGTAAATCACATCGCCTATTATTTAAAACCTAATTCCAGAAATGCAGATACAGAGCGATTGACGATGTTCTTTAGAGACTTTATGAACAACTATCGTTTCCCATTAATCGTTGGAGAAAAATTTTCTCACTACGGAATGGCTACTTTTCCGACTTTCATCAAAAGACCTAAACCTACAGCTAATCTTCCTGGAGGGGCACAACAGACTGGCGATAGCGTAACAGTGCCTGGCAACAAAGATAAGTAGTAAGAATATATAACAATGCTTCTACATTGTACTGATAATAGTAAAAAGACCTGTTTGTCCTCGGACGACGGGTCTTTTTTATTGCACTATATTTTTTTTGTAATTGTATTGTTAGGTCTCTTTGTATCTTCCTGTGGTAAGAAAGAAAAAATAGAATTAGAATGGGAGGAGATAGAGGTAAATAACTCGCTGCCACTAAATGACGTCGTTTTCACAGATGTAAATAAGGGACATGTCGTAGGTGGAAACAATTGGCTTAAAGGATGTTACTTGTCTACAACAGATGGAGGGGAAACCTGGGACACAGACTCTGTTGCTAACAAGAGATTATTCGCTATTGATTTTTTACCTGATGGTTTTGGTGTGGCCTTAGGGATAGATGGTTATCACTTTAGAAAAGAAACGGAGGCTGCGGATTGGAAATTTGCTCGCCTCCCTTACTGGGATATACTACGTGACGTAGCTTATAAATCACCCACTGAAGGTTTTGCTGTAGGAGGCGCAGGTTATTCTAAAGGAGTAATATTAAAATTAACTAACAATACGGCTACGAGAAGAGATTCTTTCGATAATGAATTGAGTACCATTTGCTACTCTGATGAAAATACGATGCATGCTATGGGCTATGGCATCGTTCTACGTTCTACGGATGCGGGGGAGACTTGGACTCGATTACCGGTCTACGGCGATTTTTATAGATCTGTTTGTTTCCCTTCTGAATCAGTAGGTTATGCGGTCGGTTCGTCAGGAACCATTTTAAAAACAACGAATACCGGAGCCGATTGGAAAAAAATCAGAGATGGCTCCAAGGTGCGTGTTAGTGATACGCCATTTCGCGATTTATTCTTTCTCGATGAAGAACGTGGGTATATTGTTGGGGAAAACGGAACCTGTTGGCAAACGACCGATGGGGGAGAGGAGTGGCAGATAGTTAAAAATGCTCCAGATGTTGATTTTCTAGGGATTGATATCATAGATGGGATTGCCTGGTTGGTTACTGAAGAGGGGCGGATATTTAAGTTTTTTGTAGAGTGATTTACTAAAAAACTCGTCAGCCTAGCTTGTAGACTGACGAGCTCAAATGCGTTATTAATCTAAAATAAAATTTCTCTAAGCATTGGAGTTACATCCTAAGTAACTTGCCATTTTCCAATACTTCTCCTTTCGTTTTTAAAGTCCAGAAATAAACACCGCTTGTTAGATGGGAGACTTCTAGTCGTAGCCCATTTTCGGTAAGAGACTCTTCCATAATAACTTTCCCAGTTGCGTCTGTCAGCGTTAATTGTAATTCTGTAAATGTATTGTTATCAGCTATGTCCAAAAACCATTGGTTACTTGTTGGGTTGGGGTAAGTAGTCACTTCTACTTCTGGTGCAAGCACGTTCTCTACATCAGTAATAATTAAGAAATCTTCTCCAATGGTATGGAAAACTTCATTGGTGATAATTGCTTCGTTGAAGTCAAAGTAGATAGATGCATCATTTTTAATCACTGTTCCCAGAGCGACGTCTGCTTCTGGCGAAATCGTAAATCGTACATAGCCATTACTCGCTATTAGGTTCACATTGCTATCTGGTAACATAATGTTATTAAAAACAAACTGAACCGTATCGTTTTCTAAAAAGACCACTTCATAATCATGGCTTGCTCCTTTTGGACGGAAAGTGTGTAAGTCTAAATTTGGATCAATGACATCCTCTACAATTACCGTGAAAGCAGTATCGGTTCCGGTATTTTGAAAGCGAATTAAATATTCCAACTGTTGGTCTTCTTTTATAAAATGTTCATCGCCATAACCTGAAGGGAAAGCCGTCTTATCATTTGGATCATAAGCTCCGATTACCGTTCTACATTCAATGTCTACAAAAGCATCTAGGTCATTCTGCGCAAATTGATTGACAAATCCCATAGACCCAAAATCATCACAACCTTCTAAAGTAAAACTCGGAAAACTCAATCCCGGATGATTAGGAACCTGGATGGCTTCTACCCGGTAAGTACTTCCATTGGCAGGGTAACTCAGTTCAAAAGACTCTCCTTCCGTCAGATTGAAATCTTCAGGAGCTTGTAATAACATAACACCGTCTTCTATTACAATGTAAGAACCATCCTGCATCATATCTGCGGTTCCCTCGTTCGTAATCGTGAAAATATTATTCGTACCATCGCATTCGCCAGAAATAGAAACACTTGCTTCTGACCATTCAGCATCCGGGCCAGGGCATGGATCATTTGGATAGATGTGTGCTTCAGAGCAAACAGTTTCTCCAAGGACTGCATCGCAACTGAGGTAGGTATAAATCTTAAAACTACCACAACTGTCCTCGTCAATAGTGCCAAGGTCAAATTGATATTGACCGTTACCCAAATTTGTAAATGTGAGTTCAGCGCTATCTACCGTGAAATGTTCATCCAGTGTAATTACGATGTAAGTATCATCTGCTGGAATGTTTCCGTTGTTACAAAATTCTACATCGAAAGGAACTGGGAAGCAACGTCGTGTAATTCCTGCATGTAAATTTACCTGCATCAATGCGCAATCC
This sequence comes from Saprospiraceae bacterium, assembly GCA_045105695.1. Classification (GTDB taxonomy): domain Bacteria; phylum Bacteroidota; class Bacteroidia; order Chitinophagales; family Saprospiraceae; genus CALGLS01. Next base: position 12,111 of record JBGCDT010000179.1, read on the forward strand.
TCTACGGTTGTTTGAGCAGCATTTGACTCTATCGTTTGACCTACAGCCGTTGCATCAATAGTCCAATCCGTTTGACAATTTTCATATAAAAAATGAGTGGATACAATACTGGCTGTAGATGCTGTATTGGCTGGATAATAAACTAAGTAATCACCATTGGCATCTGTAATTCCATATCGGGTTACACCCGGACTTTCAAAACGAAGAATTCTATCAGCCAAGCCAGGTTCTCCAGCATCATACAAACAATCGTCATTCTGATCGCGCACTATTTTGCCAGTAATGATCGCACAACCTTCAGCAGAGGCAGGAACCTCTACATCATAATATTCTGTACAACCCGCCTCGTCACCTGATAAAAACGTGATTTCAAAAGTATAAATACCGGGCATATTTACGGAAGTAGCTAAGGTGTCTATTGCTAAAGTATCTCCTCCCTGATCTAACCAGTTGCCTGTCCAGTTCCCTAAAAATCCAGCGGGTGCTATTTGTAATAGGACCGTATCTTCTACACAAGAGATGCTGTCAACTGGATCGAAATTGAAAATGGGTGGAGTGTATTCGCTAATGGTATAGTAGTTTATTATTGGACAAGTAACACCATTTTCCATTATATCAACCCAATAGGTCCCTGGCTCAGTCACTACTATGTTTGGAGTGGTTTCTCCAGTATCCCAAAAGAAAGTATAATTAGAAAGATCACCGCCCCAGATCGCCTCAGCTGCATTTAACTCTCGGAATCCCTCGCAGTTCAAATCCATAAAAGAACCGAAGCTGCTAACTTCTTCGGGATTGGAACCATAGTAAATCCCCCAACCAAATGGGGAGACACTCAAGCAAGGATCAGCGAAATCAATTCCACCATTTCCATCCTTATTCCCAACGATGGAGTAGAGTCGGTAGGGAGTATTCAACATTAATAGATTAGTCATCAATGGCATATCTACACCTTCTCCAGAGACACCGAATATCTGCCCAGTGAGTGGGCCATTGATATCGGTAAAGTAGAAAAGTAAAGTGTCGTTGCCATCTGTGATCGCATTGTTTTCGTAAACATTATCAATCTGCCACCAGTGGTAAACATCTTCAATCGGACTCTGCTGTGCGTTATCACTACAAAATGTAACGCCACCTTGAAGTATAGTACCAGCAAAAGAAGTGCATTGCGCAATAGCAGTACTGAACATGGCGCATATCAGAAGAGCAATCAATATAGGGAGTCGTAGGAAGTTTTTCATAATTGTCGATTTAGTTGTGAATAAGTCTGTCATAGCTCGGAGTTTCTTTGGATGAATTACTTCAAAGATGAGGCAAAGAACTATTTTCTACAACCACATTTCATCTGTTTTGTAGCGTTTTCGTTTTTGTTTTTTTATCTAATTAAGATCTAATTAGCTAGAAATGTAACGAATTATGATATCTTTAGTGTAGTGATTTCATTTACATAAAATGTTGTAGAAAAATGAAAAATACATTGCTTTGGGAACTCATCGGTAGTTTTAGTATAGTAGAGAAGCGACGAGCAGTCAAGTTTTTGGCTTCCCCTTATTGTAATCCGAAGCAGGAAGTGGCGGAGCTTTTTGGCCTTTTATTGACTTATCAAAGAAAGAATAAGTTGCCAAAGAAAGAAGAAATTTATCAATCCTTATTTCCTGATCGACCTTTCGATGCGCAAGCCTTTCGTTTGTTACAAAGTCATTTATATAAATGCCTGGAGCGTTTCATCACTTGGGAATATTGCGAGGCACAAAACAACTTGACTGTTCCACTGCGTCTACAATCCTTTCGCGAACGCAACCTCCAACGGCATCTCGGACGACAACTAAAACAAGCTATCCAAAGACCTTACGAGCAAGCAGAAAACTACCTAAGTGAATATCAAAAAGAACGCGA
>JBGCDT010000180.1:0-6673 GCA_045105695.1 Saprospiraceae bacterium
GGGGATGATTATCTGACTAAGCCATTTAGTATTGAGGAATTGATTTTGAAAATAGAAATCTTTTTGCGGCGTAGTAAAATCTCTGGTCCTAGTACGCAATCTGTTTTTCAGGTTGGGAATTATTCTTTTGATTATAAAAACCTGCAGTTGCAATCTGGGGATTATTCCAAAGTCCTTACGCAGCGAGAGGCGGATTTGCTGTATCTGTTTTTACAAAATAAAAATGAAGTACTTAAGAGAAATGTCATTCTGGAAAAGCTCTGGGGCGAGGATGATTTTTTTATGGGGCGGAGTTTGGATGTTTTTATTTCGAGGTTACGGAAGTATTTGAAAGCAGATGAGGGATTGAAGATTGAGAACATTCATGGGGTTGGATTTAAGCTGGTGGAACGGTGAGATGATTTAATTATTCCTTCTCATAAATTCACCAAACAATAAAACATCCAGAATAAAAAAAAGCATTTCAAAAGTATATAGCATCTTACAGAGCAGTTTGCCCTCACCTTACGGATGAAGAACTGAATTTTATTTATTCTAATTTATCTATCAAACAACTCAATAAAAAAGAATACTATCTAAACTCCAGAGAAATACAAAAAGAAATGGGCTTCGTCCATAGTGGCCTCCTCCGTAGCTATTACGTTGACAAAGAGGGTAAGGAAATCACCATCTCTTTTATTGATCAAAATACTTATGCTTCGGACTACCCTTCCTTCCTAAGGCAGATCCCTTCAAAATATTACATCGTTAGTTTGGAGCCTTCCATCGTTGTGAACTTGCCCTACGCAAAAATTCAAGAAGCTTATAAGAAGTTTAAAAACTTTGAAGAGTACGGAAGGAGAGTTGCGGAAGCCATACTACTCAAAAAGCAGGACAGACTGGAGAGTTTTTTATTTGAAGATGCGGAAGAAAGATACCTGCGATTTATTGATCAAAATCCAGATTTGATTAACAGAATCAGCTTATCTCACTTATCTTCTTATTTAGGAATTGAACGGCAATCGCTGAGCAGGATAAGAAAAAAGCTTTCACAGAAATAATTTTGTCACATATGTGTCAGATAGAAAAGGATAAAAACATTGACATTTGAATTTATAATTCAATAAAAGAAATTCAGCATGAATGTTTTAAAGTTTCTGTATATAGGAATTACAATCGCAGTAATTAGCTCTTGTTCATTAAGCAAGACCTTTCACAAACCTGCAAAAATGTCTTCCGATATAACACGGTTATCTTACTTCATTCTAGGCAGTAGCGATACTACTTATTTAAAATACGACAAAGGCCAAGATGAAATTACTTTATTCGATTCCAAGCAAAACATCATCAATGACAATTACAGTATTAGAAATGAGTTTTTCTCTAGTTCAAGTGGAAACAAATTAAATGCTTGGATGCTAAAACCTAAAAATCAAAAACCCATAGGAACCATTCTTCACTTCCATGGCAGTGCCGCTAATATATTACTTCAATACAGTGCTATCGCGCCGCTGGTAGAAGAAGGCTTTCAAGTTTTCACTTTTGATTATAGTGGTTACGGATATTCAGAAGGTAAATCAACTCGGGACAATGTACTTTCAGACGCTTACTCCGCGTTAGAATACCTTTCTAAAAAAGAGGAAGTAAAAAATAAGAAGTTAATTATCTATGGCCAATCTTATGGCGGTTATTTAGCTTCTATTGTTAGTGCAAAACATCAAGATAAAATTGATGGACTTGTTATCGAGGGAGCTTTTTCGTCGCATAAAGCAGAGGCAAAGCATACCGTACCTTTTTTGGGAAACATCGTAAAAGATGGTCCAATAGCTACAACAGAAATACAAAAAAACCATAAACCAGTTTTAGTTATCCACAGCACAGAAGATAAAAAAGTCCCTATTCGTTTTGGTAAACAAATATTTGAGAGCGCTAACCATCCTAAAGAATTCTTCGAGATAGATAGACCGCATATTGCTGGTTTACAATACTACGCGGAAGAAATTTCAGATAAGATCAAACAATTAATGCAGATTAATTAACAGTAAGTTGATACGTAACAACATTTCAAACGTCTACTACTACATTCATCAAACACATTTAATAAAACATGAAATTCTACATGAAAAAATCATTCAAAAAACATTACAAAAAGACATCACTATTCTTTTTCCTATTCGTCTTCAGTCTTTCCCTTTTTGCTCAAGAAAACTACTTCACAAATAAAGATGGAGAAAAAGTAATACTGTACAGTAATAAAAAACAGGAAACTACTTTTTACAAGGAATACATACTGGAAGGTGATATCTCTTTCACTGCACAGTATTTCTTTTATTATAATAAAAGTGGAAAACGAAAAAAAATAAAACAGGGCAAAGTAAAAGAAGTACACTTTGAAAATACTCAATACATCTCCCTCCCCATAGGAGCTGCGGGCAAAAGACTACATGAAGTTATTGCTTCTAATGACAAGTATCTACTTACCAATTATTTTTCGCGAGCTAATTACTTTTACGTTTTCGATAAAAACAACAAACCGGTAAAGAAAAAAATGAAACACTCCTGGAAACGAAAAGACGATTACAGAAGTTTAAAAACCCTAAAGAAATACTTTTCCAATTGTCCAGAGCTCTTAGCTACTATAAAGTCAAATATCGAAAATTCAGACTATAAAATGATGCACGGTGATGTAGCTGTCGTAAAAAATAACATGTTCGCAAGCCTTAAAAACTACCAATGCAAATAATAACAAAAACAAGTCAAGTACTATTCTCTTTTTTATTCCTACTGCTTCTTTCGCAACCCGTCTTATCACAGGATCAGTTAATCCTCAGCAATGGAAAAACAATGAAAGGTTCTGCTATAACCATTAACAAATCGAAAGTTAAATTTGAAGATGCTAAAACAGGCCGGCGAAAATGGTATAAGAAGAAAGAGATTAAAAAACTTTTGGATAAGCAAGATAGCGGTGCAGTAATAGAATACGAATCAAGAGACATTAAGGGAATTAATAGTTATTTGTCTGGTGCTGTAGTTTCCGGAAAAGCGAGTATTTATATTATTCACAAAGCTACTCCTGGGTACCAAGGAATTCCTTCTTTTATTTATTTACATCGAGATGGAGATGACAAAGCTGTTCCTTTTAAGCAGAATAGTATGAGTACTCCGTTCTATAAACGAATGGCAAAGTATTTTTCTGACTGCCCTGAAGTAGTTAAAAAACTAAAGGCTAAGAAATATGAAATGAATGCGGTGGGTGATGTGGTGGTGGATTATAATTCGACTTGTGGAGAAAAGTAAAACATTGTCAGAAGCTGGGCGGGAGTGCCCAGCTTCATTAGTTTTTAAAAAATGAAGATTAGACAACATTTAAAAAAACCAGAGTAAGACAAAACTCAGTTTTCGGAAATATTTGACGGCTGGCAAAGACTTAAAAATTAAAACTATTCATGGAGTTGAGTTTAAGTAGGTGAAGCGGTGAGTTTTTTAATAAAAAGAGAAGCAACTTAATTTTCTTTTGAAGTCGTATTTCGAATATCGTCCAATCCTTTTTTTAAAAACTTAAATACCATAGGTCTAACCAGCCACAGCGGCATTCCTTTCGGGTCGAATTGCACGCTATTAGTCGCTTCACAAGAGTTATCTGAAGTTGGATCGAAACGCCAAGCCCCTCTGAAAGTTTCCACTCGTTTTAGTTTCTTAGATAATTGAACTTGACTTTCCTCCCACCCTTCACGCCATCTTACTTCTGCACCTCCATTTTCATCATTAAAAAAGACATACTTAACACTCATTTCAGTGTCTCTAAATGGAAAAGGCTCATTGTGAATAACATAAGTCAAGAGACTATCTTTAGACATCGTTACGACTTCATATGTTGGGTATTTCTTATTATTCAGATCAGCAGCTTGTCTCAGCATGTCTTGCCTGAAAGCCGCAAGACATGCCTTTGGCGATGCTTCTATATCTCCTTCAATTTTATATTCTAAAAAACTCGTTCCTCTAATCTTTCGAGAATAGATAGTCCATTTTTTGCTTTCTCTATTTGAACTTTCTTTTATGGCTTTAAATTGATACGCACTCCATTTTTTATAACTTTTATTTTTTAATCGAGTTATACGATTTTTTGAGCAGCTTGAAAATGTCAGAGAAGCAACTCCCAAAGTAATAATGCAAAGCCACAATATTGGCAGTTGGTGATGGTGAAAAATTACGTTCTTCATACTTCTTTATCTTAATTTTGTTAAACAGCAAAATTAAGTCATATGAATTCTGTATGCATTCACTTTAGTTAATGGCTACTATTTTTCCTGCTCTAAGATTCTTTTACGTATCCTACTTAATGATTGTGGTTTGACGCCAAGGTAACTGGCTACTTGATGGTGGGGAACCCTCTCCAGGAGGTGAGGCCTATTTTTGAGCAAATTAAGATATCTTTCTTCTGGCGAAGATGAAATAAACAAACTTAATTCTTCTCTTGATTTATTAATTTTTTCAATAGCTATTTCTTGAAAGATAGAATCCAACCTAGGTATTGCAGCACGTATCTCTTCTTCATACCCCTTGTTGCTGATGGTTAAAACACAATTCTCAGCACATTCCCAATAATGATTCGAGGGATTTCCTTTGAGTAAAGAAGGGGTAAATGTATCCCCTTCCGTAAAGAAAGCCGTTGATATTTCTTCTCCATTTTTTATTAAATATTCTCTAACACAACCTTCTACAACCATGTAACACTTTGAAGGAATCTGCCCCTCTCTTAACAAAACAGTCCCTTTCTGGAATTCATCAACAATCGTTTTCTCAATGATTAATTCAATTTCATGTTTATTCAACATTTTAAAATTACTAATCAAAGATCTAATCTTCTCTTTTAAATTCATTGAATTACATTTTAATTAGACAAAAACATTCAGCCATATTACACCGTCATCTCCCGAAACGTAATCCCCAAGCTTCGCTGCATATCAATCACCTTCTGCATTTCGCCAGGAGCCACCAAAGCAATGGACTCCCCTCGCTTACCAGCTCTAGCCGTCCGACCACTTCTATGCGTATAATAACCCAGGTACTCTGGCAACTGATGATGCAATACAAAAGCAAGATTATTTACATCTATACCTCGCGCTGAAACATCCGTAGAAACCAGCACTTGGAGATTTTCGTTTTTGAAAGCGCGCATAACTTTGTCGCGTTCCTTTTGTCGCATGTCACCTTCCAGTACACCGACCTCAAAATTTTTGTCTTGCAATTGTTTCGCTAGATTTTTTGCACCAGCTTTGGTTCTGCAAAAGATAATTCCTCGTTGCCCTCTCCTTCTACTGAGTAGGGTAAGGATCACATTTATTTTATCTTTTACTTTCGTATTAATAAAATGATGAGAAATATTTTCGTTGACCTGTGCCTTTTTATTCAACTCAATTTTCACCGCATCGGCAGCCATGTAGGTAGAAATAGTCTGTTTGATTTCTCCAGGCATCGTCGCAGAAAACAACCAGGTGTTTCTTTTAGACGTATTGTATTTTAGAATTTTATTCAAGTCTTCTTTAAATCCCATACTCAGCATTTCATCCGCTTCGTCGAGTATCAAGATTTTGACATTGCTGATGTCCACTGCTTTGCGTTCTATCAAATCCAGCAGTCGCCCAGGAGTCGCGACAATCACATGCGTCGGTCTTCTCAGCGCCTTCATCTGTCGTTCTATTTTTTCGCCTCCATAAACGCCTTCGACAAAAATCCGCTCCTCCACGTACTTGGTGAATTTGAAAAGTTGCTTCTTTATCTGTTGTACGAGTTCACGCGTTGGCGCAATGACAAGGCCCTGCACTTCCGCCTTGGTCGCATCAACGGTATTTAAAAGCGGCAATCCGAAGGCTGCTGTTTTTCCAGTGCCGGTTTGTGCTAAACCAATCAAATCCGTCTGCTCTTCCAAAAGAACAGGGATGACTGCTTTTTGGATTTCTGTTGGGTTTACGATATTGATTTCGTTGAGTGCTTTTGTGTAGGCTTTGTTAATTCCGAGGTCGGGGAAAGTAGTCATGTATTTTAATTTTTGGCGAAGGTAGCTATTGGGAGGGAGAAAGTTTGATTGGAGGGACTTTTTGATATGGCGATTGCAAGATGTTTTTTTTTGTAGTTAGCTATTAGCAGTAGGCTGTCTCCCCTGTAGTGATTTGGACAATACACTTTTCGTATGACTATGAGAAAAAGAATTCTCACCGCGATTTTTAGAAATCGCAGCGCGAACTTTTTCTGCAAGCTCAAAGCCAAAAGAAGAGAGAGAATAACAAGCAGTAAACTATTATTGATGACTGGCCAATTTCAACATATCCAAACAGCTCATTTATTGAAAACAATATGTCCGCAAGGCAGTGAATCAATCTGTGGTGTTATCCTATAAAGAAGGTCTTGCCCATTTAAAACAAGTTCTGCTCGGTTACCTCCTCTTTCTTGATTCCATGCCTCAGCCTTCGTCTGATAAAAAACCGCTACGACATAGAAAAGGCAATCTTCTTTAGGTTTCAACTTTCTGTTAAAGCTGGTCGATTGATCAAAGGACTCCAACTCCGTTATTCCATAGCTAAATAAACTTTGCTTCTCAAGTGTCATCGTATCCGAAGGCAAAAATAACTTTACGTAAGTATCGAGGGAGTTGGGAATTGCAACTGAATCCGCAGAAAAATTAACGGCCAGTTCT
>JBGCDT010000181.1:0-12258 GCA_045105695.1 Saprospiraceae bacterium
TTAGATTAAGCTGAGAAAATTAACCACACCTTCGACCTTCGCTCTTATCACAAATCGAGTATACATTTCTTATTCTAAAATTACATCAATAGTATTTTCAAGAACGATTTCAGCCTTCTCTTTGATTATTTTTAATCATAGAGGCAGACCTTATCCACTCCAACCATTATTTAATCCCTGTTTCCCAACTCTTGATATAAAATATTATTACATCAGAACATAAGTTACTACTATTGTAACTCGTGAAAGAAAAACCAATTCGAATGTATAAAAAAATCAGCTTACCAATTCTCCTTGCCTTCTTCTTCATTGGAACGGTCAATAGCCAAGAAGTCTGGTCTCTAGAAAAATGTATCCAAAAAGCCATCAACAACAGTCTCTCTATGGAACAGGCCGATGTTGGTTTGAAAAATGCAAAACTCAGTTCCCAGGAAAGTAAAAATGCCAGACTACCAACCATCAATGGTTCGCTAAATGGTGATGTAAACTTTGGTCGAACTATTGATCCAGTAACCAATAGTTTTAGCAATGAAGCTTTGGTTTCCAACAGTATGGGAATCTTTGGAAGTGTTACTCTTTATAATGGTGGTCGAATCAACAACACCATCCGTCAAAATGGTTTTAGTGAAGATGCCGCTCGTGCTGATAAAAAGAATATTGAAAACATATTAGCCCTTCAAGTTGCCGAAGCTTATATCAATGTACTTTTTGCTGATGAGCAATTAGCTAACGCTACAAAACAATTGGAACAAACAAAAGATCAATTGGCACAGACCGACAAACTGATTCAAGCGGGGACTCTTCCACGTGCTGATCGATTGGATATTCTAGCAACCATTGCAACTAACGAGCAAGTGATTGTAACTCAACAAAATAACTTGGACCTTAATTACCTGAGCTTAAAACAGCTCATGACTTTGGAACCAGATTTTGATTTGACCATCGAAAAACCAACGGTGATTATTTCTAAATCACTAGACCCGGATGCTTACGTTTTGCGCAATGTTTACAACAAAGCATACAACAATCAGCCTATAATATCAGCAGGTAAACTTCGACTGAAAAGTGCAGAGCTGGGAATTGACATTGCTCGTTCTTTAAGAATCCCTACAGTTAGCCTTTCGGGAAACATAAATACTTTTTGGTCAGATCAAACAAAACAATTTACTTTCGATGGACTTAGATTTGGCAATCCACAAAGTGTTATAATTGGAGGAAGTGGAACTACTATAGCTTTTGAGGAGCCTACTTTTGTCCAAAGCAAGCGAGCGTACTTTGATCAGCTTAGTGATCACTTCGGTCAGGGAGTCGGTTTGGATATTAACATACCAATCTATAATGCGAACCGCACATCAATTGCCATCCAAAGAGCAGAACTGAATATCATAAGTCAACAGATTACTAATACTCAAAATGAGCAGCAACTAAAAACAGATATCCAACGAGCCATAGCAGCGTCAAAGGCAGGAAAGAAACAGTATGAAGCTTCTCAAAAAACGGTAGATGCTCTGCGCGAAGCTTATAGTAATACAGAGAAACGATATGAACTGGGAGCCATCAATACTTTTGAATACACAACCGCAAAGAATCAATTGGACCAAGCTGAAGTAAGTCTAATCATTGATAAATACAATTACCTCTACACACTGAAAGTCGTTGATTTCTACCTTGGCAATAAGATTACTTTACGATAATATTGCCCAACTGCTCACTTAAAACATTAGAGAAAATGACAAAACCAAAACGAAATAACAATAAACTAGTCTGGATATTAATAGCCATTTTAGTTCCTCTAATTGCATTCGCTATTTATAAAGGAAAGAGTAAGAAGAAAGGTGTAGAGGTAGAGATGGAAACTGTAGAAAAACGTACTATTGAAGAAACTGTTTCTGCCAGTGGAAAAGTATTTCCTGAAAAGGAAGTCAAAATTAGTTCTGATGTTTCTGGTGAGATCATTGAGTTATTTGTAGAAGAAGGAGACTCCGTTAGTGCAGGTCAGTTATTAGTTCGTATTGATCCAGATGCATTTCAATCTGCTGTAGAACGGCTTCGCGCCAGCGTCAATAATGCAAAAGCCAACATGGCCAATTCGAAGGCAATGTCAGAAGCCAATAAAGCACAAATCATTCAGGCAGAAGCAGAAATTGATCGTATCAAAGCACAAATTGCAAATACAAAAGCCATCTTTGACCGTAATGAAAAACTGTATAAAGATGGTGTTATTTCAGATGCTGACTTCCAGGCCTCTGAGTCTAACCTTTTAACTTTGCAAGCCAATCTGCGCTCTGCTGAAGCATCATTAGAAGGAGCTAAAGCTAGTTTTGAATCAGCGAAACAACAAGTATCTGCCGCCTCATTCACTGTAAAGAGTCAACAAGCTTCTCTAGATGAATCTCAAACCAATCTTCGTCGAACAACAATCTATGCACCTGTAGATGGTGTCATTTCTATGCTCAATGTAGAAGAAGGCGAACGAGTGGTAGGTACCGCTCAGATGACTGGTACTGAAATCATGCGTTTGTCCAATATGAACATTATGGAAGTGCAGGTTGATGTCAGTGAGACGGATGTGCTTCGTGTTTCTCTTGGAGATGAAACCGATATTGAAGTAGACGCTTATTTGGACAGAAAATTCAAAGGGAAGGTGACTGAGATTGCTAACTCCGCATCTGGTGCCAGCTCTACCACATTAACGACTGACCAGGTAACCAACTTTGTAGTAAAGATCAGAATCGACGCTGACTCTTATAAAGATTTAGTGAACGCAAGAAATCCTTATCCTTTCCGTCCAGGTATGTCCGCTGCCGTAGATATTACTACAGAAACGAAAGATGAAGTACTTAGTGTTCCTATACAAGCAGTCACCACTCGTGAGCGAGATGAGGAAGAAGATAAAAGCACAAAAACAATTGACGAAGATGAAATAATGGAGGTCGTTTTTCTTGCCGAAAATGGTGAAGCAAAAATGGTAGAAATCAAAACTGGTATTCAAGATGATGATAATATCGAAATAGTATCAGGGCTTTCAGAGGGAGATGTGGTTGTTACTGGACCTTTCTCTGCTATTTCAAAAAAGCTGAAAGACGGTAAGGAGATTTATGAAAAAGAAGAAGAGAAATCGAAGGATAAAAAAGATGATGAGTAGATTTTTGAAGTGGATGAGGAGATAAGGTCGGTAGGGTTTCCTTTTTATGTAAATGAGATACAATGGTAAAAATTCCTCATCTACCTTATCTTCCTCATCAACCCAATAAAAACAGTAAATATTCAAAGCTTAGCTGAATAAATTTTATGTTTAACAATAGCTCTACAGCTCTTATTGTTTTTATTAAAAACCCCCAAAAAGGCAAAGTAAAAACACGTCTTGCTGCTACAGTTGGTGATGACAAGGCCCTTGCTATCTACAAAGCATTGATGGACCACACTCGTCACATTGCATTGGCTACTGATGCTCAGCGCTTACTTTTCTACAGCCAACAAATTAACTCCAAAGACAATTGGTCCAACCAGGATTTCATAAAACATCTACAAACAGAAGGTAATCTTGGCATTAAAATGAAAGCTGCTTTTCAGACGGCTTTCCAAAACGCAGATAAAGTCATCATTATCGGTAGTGACTGTGCATCTCTCAGCCCTGATATTATAACAGAAGCTTTTGCTAAATTAGAAACTCATGATTTCGTGATCGGCCCTGCGATGGACGGAGGCTATTACCTACTAGGAATGAACAACTACGAACCTGCTGTGTTTGAAGAAATTTCCTGGAGCACAGAATCTGTCCTGAAAGAAACAATTAGAGTCATTGAGACAATGGATAAGTCTTATACTTTGTTGGTAGAGTTGTCAGACATTGATTATGAGGAGGACTGGATAAAATGGGGTTGGGAACTCTAAAGATTTCTAACGAGTGGTGAAGGTCGTGTAAATACGAATTTTAGAAATCAGTTACTATTCTCTCTGCTCTTCTACGAGAACTACCTATTCTGCTCTTTTAACAATATATGCACGTAAGTCCTCCATTTGCTGACGACTCATTCTTTCGACTGGGTACTGTGGCATATACGCTCTCTTTCCAGGATGAGGAGGTGCACCATATCGTACGACTTGATAAACAGAACGCTCGTCGTACTTACCCATATGTCTTTCTAGGTAACCAAAAGATGGTTTACTGTCGTCCAAATCAAAAAAGGAATATCGCTCGTGCCCATGGCAATGCAGGCAACCTAACTCATAAATCTTCTTTCCGTTTTCAGGGTTTCCTGTAAGATTAGTTGAACGCTTTCTATCGGAAGGTGGATTAATAAAATGGGCTGGAGAACCTTTGGAATACTGCTCTTTTACTTTTGTAGCTGTTGCCATTTTATCTCCGTTACCATTTGCTGCTTTTTCAATTTGAGCGTAATCACTTTCTGCTAAATTCAGATCTTCCATTTTTAATTCCAACGTCCAAAGAAAACCGAGTACAGATTCTAGCTCGACAGTTTTCAATCTTCTTCCCTGAGAACATTCTACAGCGCAAAGTTGAATAGCTTCCCGTAAGTTATTTCTAGCAGGTTTGACTAAGTCTCCATATTTTTTTTCGTAATCGTCATTATAGAAAGAACTTCTATTTACTGCTCCATATAGAGTAGTACCTTGTAAGAATGGTAATCCTTTTTCAGCTACATAATTCAAACGTGCTTCTGGGTCATGCTTTGCCAAGTCAGGGTCTTCCTTCTCCATATTATGACAAGAAGTACAAACAAAATGCTTACTCTGCAATTTTGATTTATCTCCTTTAGCATCTTGCCCTACTCCATCAAAGATAATGGTGCGACCAAGTTCTACGCTATAGCCTTTCACACTTGTGTTAGTGGTATGATTAGGCATTGGCTCACCAAGCTTTTTGAGGACTTCCCATACTGGTGTATCTCCTTTAATTTCTAAATCATCCGACAGAGCGCTACAAAGAAGAATGGCAACCGGCAGCAGTAAAACTATTATTTTTTTCATCTGAATGATTTTCTACAAATTAAACAATCTGGAAATGGTAAAACCCATTCGGAATTCTCCGTCTGCCCAATTAGATGTTGTGTAAGGGATGTAATCTGCGGCAGATAGACCAGTGGCATTCGTGAAGTTTAACTGAAAGACGTGACCACCTGTGTCGAATTCTATCCCAAAACCTAAAGGCAGATAACGATCGTTATCACCTCCAAAGTCAGTAATAGGATAGGTAAAATCAGCCAGCAGCCCAATCACTTTCGTCACTTGAATGCGAGCAGCAGCTCCTACGCTAAAGATATTATTCTCATCTCCAAAAGGAACTATATTTCTATGTAAAAAACCAGGTGTTACCTGTAGTGAAAAACGCGGAGAAAACTTTCGAGCAATGATAATTTGCGCTCCGTACACAAGTCGATGAGCCGTTTCATCAAAGAAGTTTATCAGCTCAGGATCATCTGCTTTCTCCATTGTAGAGGTTGCTGTAAAACCTAAAACAGATAACGTTAGCGGTGTTCCACTTTCTTTTTGTCGAAGTATTCGATACTTCGCCTGTGTATTAATCAACGCTTTCAGTGGTCCTGAACCTTTTGTTCTAAATAGCCCCAAAGTCAAATCATCCGTAGCGCCATATTCTACCCCAATCAAAACATCTGCTGCATTTTCTAATCCATAGAAATTCCCCCAGCCACCAGCATCGCCAGCTATGTCTCCAAAGCGATGACCAATCCGAACATCCAACTGACGTTTTTGTAATGTTTCTACCGAATGGCTATTGATAACTCTGCGATCTTTAAAGGTGCCGAACACTTCTTTGTTTTCCGTTTCCTGAGCTTGTGCATTCAAACCAAAGAAAAGGAAAATAATGAGTAGCGAATATTTCATTGAATTTGTTTTTCGAGTTTTGAGTATCCGTTATGACGGAAACTAATTTGAGGTTTATAAAAAGAAGTAGTTAGGTTAGTTCTCTGGGTAACCTCCTTCCATCCAGCACTTCATCAAATCTAGTTCTTCATCTGTGAGCATCTTTGGTTTATCATCAGGTGCGTAACTCGGAGGCATATTTCGCTCAATGATAACTCTATTTTCAAAAGTACCAGCTGTCAAGAGTCCCTCTAATGAGGCGTAATTTGTAAAATCCCCCGATCCAAAACCAGAGACATGGCAACCACTATAAGCACAGCTATTGTCTATGATGGGTTTTATCTCTACGTCGTACGTTATGACGGTTGGACAATCGGCTTCAACAGGTTCAGGAAGCTGATCATTTGTACAAGAAGAACAAAGTATAATTAGAGAAAGAAATAGAAAGAAAGGTTTCATGGCGAATTGGGTTTACCGCAAAGTTAAAAAAATAACCTTCTCTGCAAAGATTTGTAAATAGTCTTGCTATAGATCAACGGATGGTAAATTACCCAAAAGCTAATTCACTATCCAATAACAAGCTTGGCCAAAACAAAAAAGATCAGCAATAATAAACCTTTCCTGATAGGAAAAGTTATATTTTTGCTTTATAAATCAACTTCTTGTTTAGAAGCTGTCATTTACTTCACAAAAAATTAAAAAATATGTATCCACCTGAAATGGTTGCCCCAATGAATAGAGATCTCACAGATCACGGTTTCAAAGGGCTGGAAAATAGCGATCAAGTAATCGAAGCCATGGAAAATATGGAAGGTACTGCTCTAGTCGTTGTCAACTCTGTTTGTGGTTGCGCTGCTGCTAATGCACGACCTGGCGCAAAAATGTCTGTAACTGGTGAGAAAAAACCAGACAATATGTACACTGTTTTTGCAGGTGTCAATGGAGAAGCAACTAACAAAGCACGTTCTTACATGTTGCCTTATCCTCCATCTTCTCCCTCTATTGCGCTTTTCAAAGATGGCAAATTGGTACACATGCTGGAACGCCATCAGATTGAAGGCCGCACCTCGGAAATCATTGCTCAGAATTTGAAGATGGCTTACGAGCGATTCTGTTAGTAAAAAAAGGAGATGAGGAGGATGAGGTAGATAGGGTTGATGAGGTACTCATAGAGTGTAATAAGTCAACCTTTCACTCTTTTCGTACTTGTCTTTTAAAAACTCGCGTTACGGCTTTAAATCGTACCGCGAGTTTTTTATTAGGGTTAGTTCGCTACGCGCAATTGAGCGCCATTTTTATTTTTATTAAACTAAGGCGCCAACCGCGCAGTCCCCCACTCCCCATTCTCATTCTTGATATATCGAATCCGATCATGTAAACGACTAGAACGTCCTTGCCAAAACTCAATCATTGTAGGTTCAACGGAATAGCCGCCCCAGTGTGGTGGCTTAGGTAATACCTCCTCAGAAGCATATTTCTTCTTCAGCTCTTCTGCATTATTCTCTAGAACACTTCGATCTTCGATAGTCTGACTTTGCGGAGAAGCCCAAGCACCGATCTGACTTCCTTTCGGACGCGATTGAAAATAATTAGTAGAATCTTCCTCTGAAATTTTGCGAACTGTCCCTTCAATTCTGATTTGTCTTTCCAATTCCAACCAACAAAAAACCAAAGCTGCTTTTGGATTCGCAGCAAGCGCTTTCCCCTTATGACTATCATAATTGGTATAGAAAATAAATCCATTTTCACTGTAGCCTTTCAGCAAAACAATGCGCGCTGAAGGCATACCATCCGGAGTGGATGTAGCTAGAGTCATAACGTTGGGCTCTTTGAGGTCAGAATTCAAAGCTTCATCAAACCACTCTTTGAATTGAGTCATTGGATCAGAAGCTACTTCACTAATTCCTAAAGATTTCAAGCGATAATCTTCGCGTAGGTCGGCTATGTAATTTTTATCTCTGTTCATACCATAAAAATAGAATTTTACTATGATTTGTTTTTGAAAAGAACCAATAAAAAAAGCCCTGCTAAAATTAATTAACAGGGACAAAACAAAAAACAAACACTATGAACAAACACTTTCTTGCAGTATGGAAGCTTGTTCATTTCGCTTCACAACTGTGGGTTTTTCGTTCCCGGAAGCAAACCTTCATTCTATTGGTTAGAATCGGGTTTGTTCCGGGTAGAAAATCGTTTTAAAAAATCCCCCGCCACAATGGGCGGGGGTCTGAATTAAAACATATAAAAACACTCTACCCTTTTATGGAATTCTCCGATGCCTGGCGAGATGCCTACACCTGGGGAGGATTTCATGGGAGGTAGAATTTTTAATTTTCAAAAGTATTTTCTGTTACGATTTTCATCGAAAAGAAAAATGTAAAAGTATTGTTAGGGAACAACTGAAAAGAGACACTAAAATCTGGGGAGATCATCTCCTATTTCACAATCGTAAAAAAGACAAAGGGGGAAGTCTTTATGAAAAAGGGAAAAAAGTTCCCTCGGCTGAGCCGAGGGACAAAACAAAAAACAAAAACTATGAACAAACACTCACCCTAAAATTCTTGTAATTTTCAGTTTTATTATACCTTAATTTTGGGTGCAGGTACCGAGCCTTTATATAGACTTTCGATGTTGTTTAATTCACTGATAGTCATATGTTTTTGTAACTGTCCTCCCTTATTTCAAACGCTGTGCCGGAATGGATTTTTCGTTAAAAAAATTAACGGCTGTTCCTTTTTGAATGAAATAAAGTATTAGTGGTCTGTTGATGAAATCGCTGGATTTTATTGGGGAAACAATGAATTTTGTTTTTATCCTTTTTTAAAACAAAAAAAGCCATCATCGATTTTTTATCGATAATGACTTTTTCCTTTACTATTTTTTCCACGAGTAAAAGACTTACCTTCTCCCTACTCTGCGGGTTCTAACCTAGCGCGTTCACCACCACCTAACATTCTACTAAACGCTGACTGCCCTCGATATGCTAACCAATACATTACTGGTACAACAACTAATGTCAGAAACGTCGCGAAAACTAATCCGTAGATTACCGTCCAGGCCATTGTACCCCAGAAGGCCGCATTGTCTCCTCCAATGTAGATATTAGGGTTCAAATCTGTGATGAGCGTGTAGAAATCAATGTTGAAACCTATCGCAAGTGGAATCAATCCAAGGACTGTAGTAATAGCCGTCAGCAATACTGGTCGTAGTCTGGTTCCTCCTCCTTCGATGATGGCTGCTTTGACCATTTCTTTAGGCATACTGCTCATGCTTTCATAGCCTGCTTCGACTCGCTTTCTTTTGATCAAAAGATTTACATAGTCAATTAATACGATGGCGTTGTTTACTACAATCCCCGCTAAGGAAATAATTCCTACTCCAGTCATTACAATCTCTATATTCATTCCCGTGAAAACGTAACCTAGGAATACACCAATGGTACTAAACAGTACAGACATTAAAATAATGATCGGTGAAATCAGCGAATTAAATTGGGCTACAATTATTAAAAGGATTCCAAATATCGCTAGCCCAAGAGCTGTAATTAAAAAATCCATTTCTTCCTGTTGCTGTTCCGCCTGTCCTGTAAAAGAAATTTTATAGCCTTCTGGCAGTTGGAAATCATTGATCGCATCACGTACTTCTACTAATACCTCATCGGGCGTGTAATCTTTTGTTACGTTAGAATAAACCGTTACGACGCGCTCCTGATCTTTTCTTTTTATAGAACTGTAGGTGGACGAATATCTCACATCTGCGACTGTTCCAATCGGCACCTGACTGATGCGACCATTGGATGGGCTACGAAAAGTGATCCGCTGATTCAGAATATCTGAAACACTATATCTGTAAGCTGGTGCTAAACGAAGCGTAATCGGATAGTCATCTTCTTCGTCTTTGTATTTAGAAATTTCTTTTCCAAAAACAGCTGTTCGAATGGCATCGGCAATAGCGAAAGTAGAAATACCAAAACGTTGCGCAGCTTCTCGATCTATGTTTACCAATAGTTCTGGTTTACCGATGTTGACATCTTTCTTCAGCTCTTCGATACCTGGGATGTTTTTAGATTCTAAATAAGAAACCAATTCTTCTGAAGTAGTCGCCAAAGTATTTACATCATCACCAATGATTTCGATGTTGAGGTCTTTACCCGTTGGCGGGCCGTCCTGATTTTGATCGACTACGATTTGCACCCCAGGGACTAAGTCTTTCAATCCTTCGCGAATGTCTTCCATTGCATCTCTAGAAGATTTTCCAATGTGAACACGATCTTCAGAAGGAACGAAAGATACCGTCAAACGAGCTTTATGTGGAGAAGCTCCAAACTCTTGTTCGCCATTCGGGTCGCTGGTATTTTCTCCAATTTGCGTAAGTACTGCTTCTACAATTTCGTCGTAAGGCTCGATCACTTCCATTACTTTGGTTTCTACTTTACTGAGAATTTCATCTGTGTTTTTGATGTCGGTTCCCATAGGTAATTCCACAAAAGCATTTACATAAAGTGGATCGGCTTCTGGGAATAAAATCACCTTCGGCATATTTGCACCAAGCAACATAAATGTAAAAAACAATAATCCCACGGTTCCTCCGAAAAATAGCAAGGGATTGTATTTCTTCAATGCAAAACTGATGAAAGCGTTGTATCCTTTTTCCAGTAATGGAAGAACTTTGTTTTGGAAATAGAATGATGCGGGGCGCAACACAAAAAAGTTAACCACTGAAATAATAGCAACCATCCCTAAGATATTTCTCAACCAAAACTCTTCTGCGACATGAGCACCCGATGCGATAGCTAAAGCAGCTACAAATAAAATTAGGATGTTCCGCACCTTGCGTCTTCGAACTTCAGCAGACTCTGCTTTTTCATCAAGCTGCATCAGAGCCGATGTAAAAACTGGATTAATAATCAAGGCCACAAAAAGAGAAGAAGTCAAAACGATAATCAAAGTTATCGGAAGGTAGCGCATAAACTGCCCCATCAGCCCAGGCCAAAAAGCCAGAGGAACGAAAGCCGCTAATGTTGTAGCCGTAGAAGCAATAATCGGAAGGGCAACTTCCCCCGTTCCGAACTTTGCAGCATCCACACTTTTGTAGCCGTTTTGCATATAACGATAGACATTTTCTACAACCACAATGGCGTTGTCTACCAACATTCCCAAAGCGAGAATCAGTGAAAAGAGCACCACCATATTCAACGAGTAACCGATGACATTCAGAATCAAAATCCCCATCAGCATTGATAGTGGAATAGCGACTCCAACAAACAAGGAGTTACGAATACCTAAGAAAAATAACAATACTATTACAACTAAGATGACTCCTGAGATAATACTGTTCTGAAGGTTCGCAACCATCATCCGAGTCTGCTCAGACTGATCGTTGAATACATTTACATTTAAGTTTTCTGGAAAGGCATTTCTCTTCGCGTCTTCTACTGCAATTTTAATTTTATCCGAAGCACTCAACAGGTTTTCTCCTTTCTTCTTGATGATGTCCAGAGAGATTACCGATTCCATATCTGCTCTTGCAATACTCGTCTGATCTTGAAAACCAAAACTCACTTTTGCAATATCTTTCAAAAAGATCGGCTGCTGATTTTCACTTTTCACAATCAAATTCTCAAACTGAGGAATGGTCTTCAGCTCTCCAACAATTCGAATCGTTCTACGAAAATCATCCGCTACGATTTCTCCTCCCGACATCGTAATGTTCTCTCCTCGGACTGCATTTTCGATATCATTAAAAGATACCTGCATGGATTCCATCTTCGGCAAATCCACTTCTATTGCAATCTCTTTGTCCATCACTCCCTTGAGGTCTACCTCTGAGATTTCTCTAAGATCTTTAATTTCGTCTTTGAGGTATTCTGCATAACCATTTAGCTCATCGTTGGAAAATGGGCCGGAGAGATTGATCGTCATTACAGGCAACTCGGCCATGTTGATATCTACCACTTCCGGGTCAGTCTTCAGATCATCAGGAAGTTCAGACTTGGCTTTATCTACTGCGTCTTTTAGTTTTTGAACAGCTACGTCAGAGTCAATATCGGAATTGAATTCTGCAATGATGACCGAGTAATCCTGCATCGACTGAGAAGTCACTTTTTTGATTCCACTGATGGAAGTAATTTCTTTTTCCAGCGGTCGAGTAATCAGTGATTCGATATCACTTGCGGAGTTTCCGAAGTAAATTGTATTCACATATTTCTTCGGCCAGGGAATTTCTGGATAAGCCTCCTTAGGCATCGAAGTATAAGATCCCACTCCAAAGAGCAATATCATAAATGTGAAAAGGAAGATACTTGTACGGTTATCAACAGCTAATGACGTTATCGAAAACTCGCGTAGTTCTTTTTTAAATTCTTCTAGTATGTTTGCCATAGTTATTTGGTTTCTGCTTTAGTGAGGGGGG
>JBGCDT010000182.1:0-4089 GCA_045105695.1 Saprospiraceae bacterium
GTCCAATTCCAGAACTACCCGATGTATAGTCACTACCTATAAGAAAAACAACAAAATCAATGTTTTACCTGTGTTTATGGGCTTCTTAGCGTTTTAGTCATTTCATTTTATTTCACATTATTTAACGTCATTTCACGAAAACAGTCGTGAAAGTCGTGAGAGTCGTGACGGTCGTGCTGAATTACAGACAGCTTTCAAGGCTCTATTTTCTAAAAATGAAGTAACAAAGAAGTGTAACAAAATTACTAAAGCAAGGAGCTAAAAATGAAAAAAGAATGTAACAAACAAGAAAACAAAAGTGTCACTTATGGATCAATAAGAGTTAAAGAAGCAACAAAGAAAAGCATCGCAAAGGTTCTTGAAAAAGCAAACAAAACAGACGACTGCGGAAAGGTAACAATGGATATTTTGATTTCACATTTGATAGAAAAAATATCCACAGATGATATTCAAAAGCTGCAACTCAAGTCAATAACTTGGGAGCATGAAGACAGAAGATTAAGACTCCTTTGGGAAAAGAAAAAAGGCAAAGTCTCTGAAAGTAAGTGGAAAGAAATGCTATATATTGGGCAACTTTCAGACTTTATTGCGGAAAACTCAAGGCTTCAGGTTGCCACAAGTGCATAGTGATAATGTAATAAACCATAGAGAGGAAGTGTCACATTTCCTCTCTGATTATAGGAACTTAGTATTACATCTTGACAAACTACCGCAATCAGTGTAGTTCAATAAGGAGTCATGGAGTGATAATTAAAAAGATTAAATATTTTGTAACAGAAAACGGAAGTTCCCCTTTTGAAGACTGGTTGAACAAATTAGACAATGTTTCACAAGCAATTGTATCTAGGTTTGTTCACAGAGTGGCAAAAGGTGGAGCTAAAAAATCTATAAAGGCACTTAAAGATGGTGTTTTTGAAATAAAAATAACACACGGCCCAGGATACAGAGTGTATTTTGCCGAAGATGGGAATGAGATAATTATTTCCTCGTAGGTGGAGATAAGAAAACTCAAAGTCGTGACATAGATAAAGCTAAAGAGCTTTGGAGGAATTATGGCAAATAGACATAAAGACTTTAACGAATTGATCGCAACCAAATTTGAAAATGTAGAATTTTCTCAAGCGTATATAATGACTCTAATCAATGATGAAGAGATGAGCATTGACGAGGCTTTGCGAGAAACAATTATTGCAATGGGACTACAACCCTTTGCAGATAAAGCAGAAATATCAATTCAGTATGTGTCAGACTTCGTTAAGAAAAGAAAGAAGTTCTCTACTGAGTCAATTGACAAGTATTTGCAAAAAGCTTTTAGCTTAAAAATAAAGATGAGTGTCGAATCCGTGAAAGGTGAAGTTGCATAGTACAAAACATATTAATAATTTGTTTCTACATAAATGATATTAATGAATCTATCACAAGTATCATCAAGGCAATCAAATTGCTTAACAAGACTATTATCTGAAAATTCAGCAAAAGGTGGCGAAAAGTGCGAATTATTTACTACATTCATTAAAAAAAAAGACTACGTTTTTAATCTATATCTTTGTATTAAATGCAATTCATATATTCTCTGCCAACTTATACATGATATTCTTGAACCAGAGTCTAAATTCATCAGTTGAAAAAATAAATAATACAACTATTGAGTATACTTTAAAAAAACCGTTTAACGAGTGCCTCAAATTAACTCATTTTATGGTTATTATAGTATCAATTTAGGTGGTCGCAAAAACGAAGAGTAGGTCAAAACTTTGAAAATTATCAAATATTACAGTGAATTCTTCATCGATACTCTTTTTAGCATTAGCCTAAGAGTTCTGTAAATAGCTCTACTTAAGGTAAGTAGTGTTAATTTAGAAAAATACTAAGCGACACCTTAAGCATAGCTTTGATTGACCTAGGGTCATCTTTAAAAGCCCTTTGCGATAGGGTCAAATAAATCTGCTCATAGAGATACAACGCTGCTAGCTTAATTGGAATAGGGCTTTTCCACTCCCCACTTTTTTGACCATTCTTTAGAAAGGATAAATACAAAGCAAGAGCTTCTTCTTCAATTTGATTGATTTTTTTTTGAGTTCTTGGGCCAAACCTAAAACGAGATGATCTCATTTTAAAATACAAACATCCCGAATTAAAAAATTGGTCACTACTGCAGAAATTAATCAAATTATTAACTCTAACACTAAATTTTTTATCAGTATTTAAAATTGCCCCGAATTCAATAGAGACTTTCTTCATGTAATGTTCTAGTACAGCTGCAGTTAACCCGTCTTCATTACCAAACTCTCTATAAAGTGAAGGCTTAGAAACGCCAGCATTTTCACATAACGCACTCACCGAAATATTTGACGGATCATTAGACCAATAAACTTCTATAGCTTTATTAATTAGACGCTTTTTGTTGAAAGTTACAGGACGTCCTTTACTTCTCTTTGCCTTAGTTGTTTTTTCTTTAGACATTGCTTCTCACCACCATAGCTTAATCATACTTTATAAGGCTTTTCCTCTCCGTCATCTTAACAGATCACGACACTCAAATCAATAAGACTTGGTACTAAGGCTAATAATAGTACCTTGATTCTAACTTAATAAGTTGATACTGAAGCTGTTGATGTCCGTCTACTTTTTTCTTTATTTTATAAAAATCCTTATTACTATTTAGATTTAACTTTCTAGCTAATTATGGAATCATAGGAATCTCACTTGCTTTCATTTTTCGAACAACTGTATAATCACAAATATCCGCCCACCAACGAGCAAGATGTGGAAATGAATCATACGCATCAACTTTATAGCTCTTTTGTACCCATTCTGTAGCAAAGACAGCATGAAAATCAGCAACTGTAGGTTTGTCAGTCACGAGAAATTGATGCTCAGCCAGTCTTTGATTTAAAAGATCAAACCACTGATCTGCACGTTCTGTATTTTTTAAAAAATGCCCACTTTGTGCTCCGGTAAAAATATCATCCATATCAAGAACCATCTGTTGGCAGATTATTTTTTCGTTTTCCGTTTTACCGGATAATGAGAACCTGTCTCCAAGGATATTTAGTATTGCTGGAACTTGCCCGATCGTTTCTCCGGTATCTAATTTGATCAGTGGGTAGGTAAATCTTCCTGAAGGTGCCTCTTCAGGCATGAGCACTTCGTAATCTACACCTGCTTCTTCAAGTGTAAGAACAATGCCTATAGCACGCCCCCAAAAAGACTTGCATGCAGAAAAATAGTATACAGTATAAGACATTGTTAGCTTCCTTTGATTCTGTTTTTAGTAAAGTTTAAATACTCTATTAAGATTTTTTTATTCACATCAATTTCTATAAACTAAATACAATTTGAATTTTCATTAAGAATAAAATACTATTGAGTATAAAATAAGTAAAGTTTTTATGCGGTTTAGTCTAGGAGGATATTTGAAGAAAACGAGAAAACCAGTGGCTGTTATTTTTGGAGCCGGGTCTAAATATAATAATGAAAACAATAGTGCTAATACTCCGGCAACTATTCGCTGGGGGCTTGGTGGAGCTCTTTCCCAACGATTTGCAAAAGATTATACCGTAGTTCTTATGAGCAGGAGACCTCATGAATTGTTTGATTTACTTGAAGAAATAAAATTACAGGGCGGCCATGCGGTTCCTATCGCATGCGATGTCACAAAAGACGAAGCTGTAAAGTCAGCCTTTAAAAAGGCTAGTAAAATTGGGAATATTGAAATACTTATTTACAACGCCGCTCCTCCATACCCTCCGGGCTCTACTTTTTCGAAAATGCCTTTACCACATGAGTTTGACCCAAATCATCTTCAACGTGGTTTTGATGTTGGTGTGACTGGTTGTTTACGGTGTGTTCAAAATATCATTAAGCCTATGCTTGAAGCCGGGAAGGGGAAAATTCTGATAACAGGTGCAACGCAAGCACTTCGGGGTGCTGCAGGGTTTTCCTCTATGAGTCCTATTAAATTTGCACTGCGCTCACTAAGCCAGAGTCTTTTTCAGGCTTACGCTTCCAGGGGGGTACACGTTAGTCATGTTGTTATTGATGGACCTATAGATTCTCCTGGGATTAGAAAGCAGATCGAAAAAACGG
>JBGCDT010000183.1:0-10040 GCA_045105695.1 Saprospiraceae bacterium
TGCCCAGCTTGCTGCGACTATCCAAAAGGCATTAGCAGCAAATTTCACAATTGATACTATTTTCAGTTCTAATTCATTCTTCCAAGACAACCAAGTTTCGTACAATGCAATCAACAACCAAGGGATTACTAACAATACTCCTACAATTCCTTTAGGAAAATAAAAAGCTGCTGTGAAAAGTATCGCCGCTGCTAATATGCTCCAAAGTTTTTTTGCGGAAGCCTTTTGCAAAAGCATACTCATCGGCAATAGAAAAAGGACTGCGCCGAAAAGAATCAGATGTATGTGCTTTTCTGCAAAGGGCGAATAAGGAACGCTAATAATAATTTGTAACAACCAAATTACAAATCCAATTCCAACGGGAAAAGCTTGCTTAGAAAAGAATTTATTTAGTTCCATTACAAATGCGTTTCATCGTTTCTAAAGATTCTCGAACGAAGCGTCTCTGAAAGTATCGAGCTATTGGATACCCCAACCAAACCAACCAATGCGCAGGCTGAGAAAAAGCTCGAATATGATAACTGACTTCCCCTGATTCATCACGTTCGATCCAAAAACACTCCTCTCCTTTTTCCACATGACCAGGCAATGTCCCGTAGGCAAATCCATACTCTGTTTTGCTATCTAATGTATAAACGATTCTAGCACCATTGATAAACCAAATGCCGAACAACCGAAAAAACACCGCCACTACCCTATTCTCTTTCAGAGAAACTTTGGGCTCCACTGTAGTCCAAGGAGAAGGGAATTGTCGCCAGTTGTCCAAAGCTATTTTCGCTACCTGCCAGACGTCCTCTCCTTTGCCCAGTACAGTAGATTTGTGATCATTGTCAAAACCTGCAACCGGAGGGGATTTTGTGCCGTAAACCTGTTTGTAATTATAAGGAGCCCTTGCTTTTTCTTGAACAAAAGCGTCTACTTCCGAGGGACTTGGTTTAGAAAGTTGAAATTGCATAAGCAGGTTTTAATAGTAAACAAAACTCACTTTCATAAGTTTCAATTATTTTTGAAAGTTCTTTTAACGGAGTGTATTCTCCTTTTATCTACGCAAGTGTAGTCATTATGTGCAAACTAATTTTCTACAAAGTCAGAACTGATTTGCACCCCAATGCTTTTTCACTATCTTAGCCCATTAAGTAATCTTCATAAATGCTCTTCGTCTTTATCATATTCTTTCTGTTGTTGTCGGCTTTGTTCTCAGGAACAGAGATTGCCTTCATTTCTGCTTCCAAACTCCGAGTGGAGTTAAAGCGGCAAAAAGGAAGTCGCCAGGGAACTATCCTCGCCCGTTTTTATGAAGAGCCAGCTTCTTTCCTTGGGGCAATGCTCGTGGGAAATAATATTGCTCTGGTCGTTTTCACTTGGCTTATGGCTGGCGTACTGGATCCATTTCTGGAAAGACATCTTGGGATCTCAGGGCCGATCGGACTACTTGTCCAGACGGTACTGGTCACCTTTGTCATTTTAATATTTGGAGAATTTTTGCCAAAGACTTTATTCCGCCTTTTTGCAGATGAGATTTTGTATTTCCTAGCTTATCCGCTGGCCTTTCTAAGATATTTACTTTCGATACCGAGTTGGTTCATGACAAAGTTATCTAACTTTTTGTTACGTATTATTTTCAAAACGCCTTTTGATGAGACGGACAATGTAATCACACGTTTTGATCTAGGTGATTTCATAAGAGATACCAGAACAGGGGAATACAAAGAAGAGATTGATTCTACACTCTTTGAAAAAGCACTGCATTTACAGAAAGTAAAAGTTAAAGAATGTATGGTTCCCCGAACGGAGATCCGCGATATTGATGCGACGGAGTCGGTTGAGGATTTAAAAAACCTTTTTTTGGAAACAAACCTATCCAGACTTATCGTAAGTAAAGAGGATATTGATAATGTCTTAGGCTATGTTCATCACCAGCAAATGATGGAATCGCCAGACAGTATTTCAAACATGATCTTGGATATTCCAATCGTACCTGAAGCAATGAAGGTGACCGACCTGATGAATAAATTTATCAAAGAACGTTTGAACATAGCACTGGTGGTTGATGAATATGGAGGGACTGCGGGGGTTATTACTTTGGAAGATATTCTCGAACAAATCTTTGGCGAAATAGAAGATGAACACGATCAGGAAGAATACGTAGAAATACAAGTGAGCGATTCCGAATGGCTACTTTCAGGTCGTTTGGAAATTGGTTATTTAAACGATAAATACGAAGGCCTCGATTTTACAGAAGGGGATTATCATACACTTTCTGGTTTTTTAGTCATGACTACTGCGACCATTCCGGAGCAGGGTGCAGAGATACATTTGCATGGTTATCGTTTTATTTTAGAATTGGTTAGTGAAACCAAAATTGAAACCGTACGCGTTATTAAAGTTATTCCAGATTTAGAAGATGAAAAAGTGGATTGACAATTTTGTTTATTCTTTTCCTGTGCAACTCGTGTTACTACACTTGCGCAACAATCTGCTTTTGATCCTCTCCTGGCTCGTTATCGGACTGTTGATGACAGGCACTGTGGGTAGCCTTTTTGGCGTCAATTTTTTATTCCTCTCGCCCGAGTACATGGGGCAAGTAAATGTCTTTAGTTTTTTCTTTTTAGGTTCCGCCTTTGGTGGTTTTTTTATTTCTTGGAATCTGACGACCTACATGCTCGACGCGCATCACTTCCCTTTTCTCGCTTGCCTGTCGAGGCCCTTCACTAAGTTCTGTCTCAACAATTTCATTATTCCACTGAGCTTCCTGGCCTTCTACTTACTCTACTCGATTCACTTCCAATGGTACTTTGAATTCTGGGCAGCAGAGACGATCATATACAACATATTCGGATTCATTGCAGGGTTCATAACAGTAGTCTTACTATCCTCTGCTTATTTTCAGTTGACGAATAAAGATGTTTTCAATTTGCTAAAAGCACAAAAAAATGTTGCTCCCAAAAGCATGAAAATTCTCGCTTCTGAAAAACGTAAAAAAGAACTGGCGCGTTTTCGAACGGAGTCTACAACCTGGCGGGTAGATACCTATCTGACAGAATCTTTGAGAACCAGACGAGTTAGATCGGTAGCACATTACGACGATCATTTGTTGCTTGCTGTTTTTAAACAAAATCATCTGAATGCACTGATCGTACAGTTATTCAGTTTGGTCCTCTTGTTGACTTTGGGGTTTTTAATTGATAATGCTTACTTCAGAATTCCTGCAGGAGCCTCTGTTTTTATTTTAGCAAGCGTTTTGATTTCGATTACAGGAGCGATTGTCTATTGGTTTAACCGTTGGAGTTTGTCTATATTTTTACTGCTACTCATTGGTATAAATATGTTGACGAGCTATGATGTTTTCAATCATAAAAACAAAGGCTACGGTCTAAACTACACTAACGAATTACCACACTATAGCTCTACCAACCTCGAAAACCTCTGTCATGCAGACACGGTTCAAAAAGACATAACAACGACCTTACAAATTTTAGACAACTGGCGTTGTAACTTCGAAGAAGATCCTAAGATGGTTATTTTTTGCGTAAGCGGCGGCGGTATGAAAGCCTCCGTTTGGGCCATGCAGGTATTGCAACAAGCGGATAGTTTGATGCAAGGAGACTTGTTGGATCACACGGCTCTTATCACTGGGGCATCCGGTGGAATGATCGGAATGGCTTACATGCGCGAACTCTTGTTGCAGAAACGCCAAGGCAAAGCTGTAGATTTTTATCATCAAAAACATATTGATAGAGTTTCTAAAGATTTACTAAATTCTATTGCTTTCACCATCGTTTCCAATGACCTTTTTCTCCCCTGGGTAAAATTTGAATCTGGTGGTTATACCTATCAGAAAGACAGGGGTTACATTTTTGAAAAACAACTCAACGAAAACACAAATTTTCTCCTTGATAAAAAACTTGGTGACTACAAAGCTTACGAACGCGATGCTACGATACCGATGATGATGATCACGCCTTCCATTGTAAATGATGGTCGTCGACTGATTATGTCTCCTCAGAAAGTTTCCTACATGATGAAAGCACCCATCGGTATTCGCCGTCCAAGTACAGTGGAAATCGATGCCGTGGATTATGGCCGATTACTGGAAAAACAAGATGCTTACAATTTAAGTTTCACTTCCGCACTGAGGATGAATGCGACCTATCCCTACATACTTCCGAATGTCTATCTGCCTACTAAACCAAATATAGAAGTAATGGACGCAGGCTTCCGAGACAATTTTGGAATGTTGTCGACTACTCGCTTCATCCATGTATTCAAAGATTGGATTGAGGAAAATACCAGCGGTGTGGTTCTGATACAAGTGCGTGGTTCTGACAAACTGGATGAGATAAAATCCAAAGACGATGATGGGATGATTGAGTCACTGCTCAATCCTTTGGGAATTGCTGGTCAAATTCTGGAGCTACAGGATTATGAGCATGGCAATAACATTGGTTTTCTTTTCGATCTATTGGGCGAAGATATGTTTGACATCATTCGCTTCACTTATCAACCGAGTCAAATGAACCGACGAGCTTCCATGACTTTCCACCTAACTAAGCGCGAGAAGAATGATATTATGGGAGCTTATTTCTTAGAGGAGAATCAGCGGAGTTTGCGGAGGTTGTTGGAGCATGTTAAAAACTAAATAAGGGGATTCGATCTCATGTTATCCCCAATGCTAAGCATTGAGCTAATGCTACGATTACAGGCTTATGCCTTGAACCACTCACCAATCAAACCAATCATGGTTTTATAAAGGATAGATTAATTACATTTTTTTATTGTTGCAACTTTCTTGGGATCAACCCTATTCAAAAAAGGTCGAAGCATTAATTGATTGTTATGAAGCGCACATTAAAAGGTTACCAAATCTAGCAAGGAAACTCACTTAAAGTATCTTATCAAAAAACATTACGTATGTAATAATATTCTAAGGTTTAGAATATTATTTATTTCATCAAAACCCAAACACAATGAAAGGTATCGTATTTACTGAGTTTCTCGAAATGGTAGAAGACAAATTCGGATATGAAGTAACCGAAAAAATGATCAGCTCTGCCGATCTTCCATCTAAAGGAGCTTATACTGCTGTTGGTACTTATGATCACAGTGAAATGTACAGCATGATTGGTGAACTACACAAGTCTACTGAAATACCCGTTCCAGCATTAATGCATACTTACGGATTACATCTTTTTGGTGCCCTTGCTAAAGCTTATGCCCCGATGCTTAGTAATCTATCTAGCGCTTTTGAAATGCTTCAATCTGTTGATCAGTATATCCATGTAGAGGTAAGAAAACTCTACCCCGATGCAGAGCTTCCCCATTTTGAAATACAGCATATAGATGATAATAAAATGGTTATGATCTATACATCAGAGCGACGAATGTCTGACATTGCCTCCGGTTTGATTGAAGGCTGTCTGGCACATTACAATGAAGAGGCAACTGTTCATAAAGAAATGATTGTCGCGGATGGCTCTAAGGTTAAATTTGAAATCATTAAAAACTAAATATATGGATAGCAGTCATGAAATCGCTATGCTTAAAAGAAAAATCGAACGGGTAACCATTGCTCGTAAGGAAGCTGAACGCATTCTCGAGGAAAAGGCTCTGGAACTGTACCATACGAATATACGGATTAAAGAAGCCAATCTAAATTTGGAAGACAAAATTAGAGAACGAACAATGGCTTTAGAAAATGCTAAGTTAATAGCTGAGAAAGCACAAGAAGCAGAGCAACAATTTTTAGCGAATATGAGTCATGAAATCCGAACGCCATTGAATGCAGTAATTGGAATGTCTCATTTATTATACGATACTGATCCTACCCCAATACAAATTGAATATCTGGATAATCTCAAGAGCTCTGCAAAATTGCTGCACTCTTTAATCAGTGACATTTTGGACTTTACTAAAATCGAAACTGGAAACATTGAGATTCAGCACAAGCCTTTCAATTTAGTAGATACGATTCAGGATATTCAGAAAACATTTGAGCTGAAGCTAGATGATAAACCAATAGAAATTAGAAGCATAATTGATGATAAAATAGAAAACTTAGTCATCGGAGATGAGCTTCTATTCCATCAAATTTTATTTAACCTTATTGGGAATGCTGAAAAATTTACTGAAAGAGGAAGTATCACAATTGAAGCGAAAGTTTTAACTAAATTTAAAAAAAACATCAGCATTCAATTTAAGATCATTGATACTGGGATTGGAATAGACACGGATAAGCTAGACAGTATTTTCGAAAATTTTAAACAAGCGGCAAATAGAAAACACATCATGAATCGCTCTACTGGTTTAGGGCTGTCTATTACTCGAAAACTTATAGAACTACAGGGCGGAAGTATTGAAGTGAGTAGCGAGGTAGATAAGGGGAGTTGTTTTTCTTTTGTACTCAGCTACGAGTATTCTGAAATAAAAAACATAGAGCAAGTAAAGATGCCCGGGCTTGATGAAGACATTAGGTTTCCAACTCTAGAGATTCTTGTAGCTGAGGATAATTCTATGAATAGAAAATACATCAAACGTGTTTTTGAAAAATGGGATTTAAATTATGAGATAGCAGTCAATGGAAAAGAAGCCGTTGAGAAAGCAAAAGTGAAAAAATACGACTTAATTCTAATGGATTTACAGATGCCCGTCATGGATGGAATTGATGCTGCAAGAATTATTAGATCTATCGCAAATCCAAATAAGGAAAGTATCATCATTGCTTTAACCGCCTCTGCAATCACCAGCCATAAAACACAGGCTTTAGAAGCGGGAATGAACGATTTCATTACAAAGCCTTTCACACCTGATCAGTTAAAAGTAGTTATCAATAATTATTTTAGTGAAAGTAAAACGGATGGAGACAATCACCATGAAACACAACTAAATAAAACAGAGCCTACTGAAGACGCTTCAACAACTGAACAGCATATTTCTTTTACTGCGTTTCATCCTCACCTTGATGTTGTTCATCTTGAAGCTATGTATGGACAGAACTGGGAGTATGCTGAAGATATGTTTGCTACTTTTATTAAGGAAGTATTACCTTATTTTGAAAAGCTAACCCCTCTTGTGGAATCCGAAGAATGGGAAAAATATTATAGGATAGTGCATAAAGTAAAGCCAAGCTTACTCATGGTTGGTATGCCCAAATTACAAAAGAAAGTAAATGCTGCTGAATTAATGGCGAAAACAAATCCAGAGAAAGAGGCGCTTCAGTTAGCTACTTCTGAAATAATAAAAGAATTGAATTCTTTTATTCCGATTATTAACAATCAGCTTGATTTTCTGAGAGCTAAATTGATTAAGCAATAAAACGGAAACAGGAGCTATGATTGCTAAGAACCTATTAATTATTTAATTACTTTTTGCCTCTTAATACTATTCTGAATTTTCACTTCTATAAAATAGACCCCAGATGTCATATCGCTAAAACTTATGGTTTGATCAGAAAAGAACTCCTCTTGATAATGAATTAATTTACTTGAAACGTCATAGATCTTTAAATCCGTAAGAAGCTGATCGTTCGCATTTATTTTTAAATCAGAAGAAACTGGATTTGGAAAAAATAAAATTTCATCTTCGGAATTTTTCTTATACTCCACATAAACAGTATTGGAATAAGAATAACTGTCATCAAAATCTATTTGAAGTCAACCACCACCTAAAGAGGTGGATTTTCGATTTAGACTAATCAAATCAAGGTTGAGCGTAACAACATAGTCGTAATAAGAAAGGGTTGAAGATATACCTAAGAAAGATTTTTCTAAAAGATTATATCTAACAAAGCTATACAAATCACTCCAACGCATTAAGCAACTTCATTAAAATAGCACGAGCCCTCCTATGCCCATAACCAGTACCATAGGCAGTAGAGGTTAATGCAATGACCATATTTTCCTCAGGAACGACCACTAGATGATTTCCACCATTTCCAGAGGCCCATAAATATTCAATTTTCCTATTGTTGAATGTCTCCTGATTTTTATACCACAGCATCCCATAGGAATCCCAAAGAGACCAATATTTAGAAAGGTCAAAAACCTTCCGCTTTATTAACTCCTCAATATAAGCGGAGGGGACTATTTGCTGATCGCCCCATTTTCCTTTGTTTGTGACGAGGACCCCCAGTTTGGCAAAATCCAAGGTTGATAGATATAAAGTCCCTGCGGCCACTGTTTGATTTGAATCATTTGTATACCAGTAATACTTTTTAATTCCTAAAGGCGTAAATACTTTTTCTTTAGCAAAATCATTGAGACTCATTCCGGAAGTTTCTTCTATGATGGCTCCGATCAATGCTACATTGATATCAGCGTAGACCCATTGCCCACCTGGCTTTTTCACCAATGGAATATTTAATATATAGTCTACCCATTCATCATTATAAACCCAGTGACGAGCATGACCGGGAGTTTTTCCATCATCCGAATCCGCATCTAATCCTGAGGACATATCAAGTAGGTGGCGAATGGTGATTTTCTTATAATCCTCGTTCACGGAAGGGTACTTCTCTTTTGAGAAAAAGGAATAGACATCCTGATCTAGGCTTTTAACCAGTCCATCTTTTATGGCTACTCCCAAGAGCAAAGAAGTAATACTCTTTCCAGCAGATCGGATGTCGTTGATCATTGTTCTCTCCGCACTATTGTAGTACCATTCAATTATTGATTGATTGTCTTTGATCACAACCAGTCCCCTAAAATCCAACTGCTGAAAATTATCCATCATTGGAATCAGCGTATTTATAGAATCTAAGTTAAAGCCCGCATCTTCTAAACTAGCAGCAGGAAGATTAGGAATGGGCGGTCTCTGAGCAAAGGAAAAAATAGATAAACTGAATAGTGCTAATGTTAGGATAATTGTTTTCATCTTTTTTGGTTTTTATTTAAAAAGCTATTTAAAAATTCAAAATATAGACGACTCCGTTTTAGTCGTAAACAATTCTAAGAATTTCATACCTCTGCTAGAGTTTCCTTTTTTATTTAATTTAGGACTCCAAACAGCTATCGAATATTTACCAGGATGCACCGCTAATATTCCTCCTCCGACACCACTCTTCCCTGGCAAACCAACTTTAAAAGCAAACTCCCCAGACTCATCATAAAAGCCACAGGTCTGCATAATGGCGTTTACTCTTTTTACTTGACTTCCATTCAGAACACTATTACCATCTGCTGTTTTGAAATTATTTTTAGTGAGAAACATAAATGTCCTGGTCAGTTCCTGGCAAGTCATTTCAACGGAACACATTCGAAAATAAAAATCAAGTACTTCGCTAGGGTCGTTTTTAATATTGCCAAATGATTTTATAAAATTACAAAGTGCTGTATTCCGAAAGCCAACTGATTTTTCAGAATTAGCAATTGACTCAGAATAATTAATAGTATCGTTTTGACAGATCTTTCTTATAAAGTTTAAAAATTCTTTTGAAGCATCTTTTGTATCGCTAATCAGAATATCGCAAATTACTATTGCCCCCGCATTAATAAATGGATTACGTGGAATACCATTGTCCGCTTCCAACTGAGTTAGCGAATTAAAGGGGTTCCCAGATGGCTCGACACCTACTCGGTCCCAGATTTTATCTCCTGATATTTTATAGGCCAGGCTTAAGGAAAGGACTTTGGAAATACTCTGAATAGAGAATTTCGTTTGCCAATCCCCAATTCCGAATTCTTCTCCTTCTACTGTTTTGAGATAGACGCCAAATTGACGAGGATCTATTTTTGACAATTCAGGAATGTAGTCGGCCACCGCTCCAGTATTATCTCTGCTATTTACCTTTTGGTAAATTGTATTGATTACTTCTTGAAAATTTATTTCGCTATTCATAGTCATCCCAAATTTATAGTTACGTTCTTCTCCGAGTTTAAGCGGGAGGTCAATTTACCCACAATCTCGCGAATGCTATAAAAATCATTGGTATTAAAAATGAAATTTTATGCCTTGCAATTTCGTAAAAATACTCGTTGTTATGCCAAATTATTCCTTATTTTGTTTTTATATGAAATTCAACCTGATAACGATTTTGGGACCGACAG
>JBGCDT010000184.1:0-16024 GCA_045105695.1 Saprospiraceae bacterium
CGCCGTATAAGTTCTCAGCCGTACATTTTGAAGCGTACTGTCCTTCGAAAGATTTTCCCTCACTTTGCGTATGCCCATTGCTGAAAGTATGCCCACCTGATAAAAACTTCTTTCCATCCAAAGATCTCTTTTCCATATCACAAAAAAAGGATTGCTCCACCTGCTGCTGCTGTGACCACTGATAAAAAGAAAACAACAGAAATAGCAATACCACCGCAATGGCGATCCACCATTCGTAAGGTTTTCTACTGCGTTTTTTTGACTGTTGTTTGTTTATTAACACGTTTTTTAATTAAAATTAAAATGTAAAGTAAAATTAAAAATGCCTTCTACCGCTTGTCAGATGCTGAAGTATCTGTTACATTTTTTCCTCGGTCTCTGGGCAGAGTATCACTATGTAGTTACTTTTTCACAGTATTCAACTAGGATTATTATCATCACTTTACGAACTGTTGCTCAGCCATGGACCAGCTTCACTAGGTCGGCAAAATTAGGTTTTCCCTCTATACACTCTCTGTGTCTATGAAAGCTTCCTTCGTACCTCTACACTCTCACCCTCCTCCGAAAAATAAACAATCCCAAAGCCCAAAGTACAATTCCACCTAAAATAAAATACTGCAAGCGGCCATAAACCCAAGCTACCTTAGATTGACCAACCAACGTGTGCATCTTGTTATACTTCGGCGTCTGATCTTGCTTCAGCATAGGAAAGGCAGTCATGAGCTGTTGCTTGATATCATTATTTAAATGCTCTAACCGTTGCCTTTCCTTTGTATCGCTAAGTGTGTAACGAATTTCATTTAGTTCTAATTCCATTTCTGAAAAAGCAGGGTAGGGGAAGTAGAAATAATTGACATCATCCAAAGTGATGGTTAGCAACGCTTCGCCATCTTCTTGGAAATAGATTCGACGGCGTTCCTGTTGTACTTTGATAGATTGCTTCAATTCGTCACCTTGCAAACGAAAGGGAGCCAATTGCAAATCTAAATCTGCTCTATCTTTCGGGCGAACATGTTTCCAAAAGGGATGCATCGCCTTTCTATCCGATTTCTTTTTTTCTTTATAGAAATTGTATTTCTGTTCTATCCTTGCCACACCAGAGCTGTCGCCACTGGGTAGTTTTACCTGAACCAACTCTTTAGCTAGAGTGTCTTTTATAAATCGTTTTCTATAACGAACACCAGCCTGATTTTCTAACAATACATTTACATCATTATCAAAATAGACATCAACAAAGATTTCTGTACTACTGCTGGTTGTCAAACGAGCATCTATTTGCTTGACCTTTTCATTACTGAATTCCTGTTGTAAATAGGCCCAAAGCTGCGTGCGAATATCCTTTGGTACTTCTAGTTTGAATTCACTTTCTATTCGCCCTTGCTCTGTCCCGCTTTGCGCAAAAAGAGTAGAGCAAAGAGTAAGAGACCAACAGAGGATTTGGAAAAATCTCAGCATGTTTAGAGTGCCAGATTACGTTGTTCGATGAAAGAAAACTGAAGTCCCGGAGCTTTACTGATGAGTTGATCCTTGGCAGCAATTACCTGATCTACTTTGTCGGAAGCGATGATGTAGGAAAGGTCTAGGCGTCCGTTGAGTTCGTCCATTCGTTTTAGCTCTACGGTTGCAAAAAAGCTAGCTAATATGGCGTTGATGTCTTGTACAGAAAGTGTTGTTGTAGAGATGGTCAGAATCATATTTTCAGGAGCCAGGATGGAAGCTTTCTTGGAAAGCATAGCATGAATGACCAATAAACTCATAATTAATATATAAGCTAAAACAGTGATGGTCAACTGATTGGCTCCAATCCCAATTCCAATCCCAATGGTGAAAAACAAATAGATCAATTCTTCAGGTTCCTTAATTGCCGCTCTAAACCGTACGATAGAAAGTGCTCCTACTAAGCCCAAAGATAAGGCAATCGAACTCTTCACGATATAAATAATCAACATCGTAGACAATGCAAGCAGCATGAAATTGTGTCCAAAATTTTTACGATTAGCAACTGCTCTACCATAACGCATATAAAACCGTCCTAGTAACCAAGACAGTAGTGCGCAGATCAAGGCATGCCACAGAAACTGCTGATGACTAATGACATCGGTAGAGAACTCACTCAGAAAGTCTTCAAATTGCATGTTGTCGTATTTGTTGTGCGGGCAAAGATAGTATTTAATGAAAATTAAAATTAAAATGGAAATGAAAAATGCGTTTGGTTTGTAAATGACTATCACTATGACGAAAACCAAAGCTTCCTTCTTTCGTGAATCCCGCGGAGTCTACGCATTGAGCGTAGTTTTAGTTAACAGTTTTCGTTTTAGTTGAAAGTTTTAATTGAAAAGTCATATCATTGCGAATATGAATTTTACGAAAGTATTCAAATCTTTTAATCAATTGAAAGTTCTCGTCGTTGGCGATGTGATGATTGATGCCTACACCTGGGGAAAGGTAGAGCGGGTTAGTCCTGAAGCACCAGTACCAGTGTTGAATTGGCAGCGGGAAGAACATCGTTTAGGAGGAGCTGCAAATGTAGCTTTGAATCTTAAGGCATTGGGAGTCGATGTTAGGCTATGTGCTATTGTTGGAAAAGATGATAATGGCAAATTGTTCAAGAAACTGATGAGGCAAGAAAATCTATCTGTAAAGAGTATAGGACAATCAGCTTCGAGACAAACGACGGTCAAGACAAGAATGATTGCTAACGGACAACAGTTGCTTCGCGTGGATCAGGAGAATACTCATGAATTAACTAAAGATGAAAATCAGAAATTTATCAATCTTATTTTAGCAAAAGCTAAGAAAGACTTCAAGCCAGATGTCGTGCTTTTTCAAGACTACAATAAAGGTTTGCTGACCAAAAATGTAATCAATGAGATTCAAAAATGGGCAAGTCAAGAGGAGGTGCCTATAGTTGTCGATCCAAAATATAAGAACTTCTTCTCGTTTACCGACTGTACTTTGTTCAAACCAAACTTGAAAGAAGTCAATGCTATACTAGGAGAGAAGATTGAAGTGAACTTGAAGAGTTTGAATAGAGCAGATAAAATATTGAGGAAGCAGTTGAATCACCAGTTTACGATGATTACCCTTTCAGAAAAAGGAGTGTATATTTCTGATGGTAAAAACAGAAAGATCATCCCGACAGTTCCTAGAAAGATAGCAGATGTCTGCGGGGCAGGGGATACGGTTGTAAGTGTTGCCGCTCTGGGTATTGCATTGCAACTTCCCCTAGTAGAGATCGGTCGCTTATCTAACATGGCAGGAGGACAGGTTTGTGAAAAAACCGGCGTTGTCTCCATTGATAAACAGCAATTATTGGAAGAGCTTCTGAACGAAAAGTAGTTTACAACTTCTTGAAAAGTGATTCTACAAATGCACGTTTGTTGAATACTTGCAGCTGATCTATTCCTTCTCCAACGCCAATATATTTGATTGGAATTTTAAACTGATCGCTGATTCCAATAGCTACACCACCTTTTGCCGTACCGTCTAACTTAGTGAGTGCCAGGCAACTAACTTCTGTTGCAGCGGTAAAGTGAGTCGCTTGTTCAATCGCGTTTTGACCAGTTGTTGCGTCGAGTACGAGCATGACATCGTGCGGAGCGCCTTCCAGTTTTTTACCCATAGATTTTTTGATCTTGGTCAACTCATTCATCAGGCCAATCTTGTTGTGCAATCGTCCGGCAGTGTCAATGATGGCTACGTCGCAGTTATTTTCTATGGCGTAGGTTACTGTTTCATAAGCGACAGCAGCAGGGTCAGTATTCATTCCTTTGTTGAAGAAATCACAGCCTACTCGATCAGCCCAGATACCTAATTGATCTACAGCGGCAGCACGGAAGGTATCACCAGCTCCTAGTACTACTTTAAGTCCTTGCTTTTTGAATTGGTGAGCTAGCTTTCCTATGGTAGTTGTTTTCCCAACGCCATTTACACCAACGACTAGCATGATGTATGGTTTTGTGGTGACCGGTGGAGCGAAGTCTGTTAATTCAGTTGTATTGTTTTCCGAAAGGAGCTGAACGATTTCGTCGCGGAGTATTTCGTTGAGTTCAGAAGTGTTGATGTATTTGTCACGAGCGACTCGCTCCTCGATTCTTTCAATGATCTTTACAGTGGTGTCCAGTCCTACATCTGAGGAGATGAGAATGTTTTCCAGTTCATCGAGCACTTCTACGTCTACAGTAGATTTACCAGCGATGGCTTTGGATATCTTGGAAAAGAATCCGGTTTTTGTTTTTTCTAAGCCTTTGTCTAGTTCTGCCTCTTTCTTTTCGACTTCTTCTTTTGGTTTGTTTCTACCGAATATTTTTTTGAAAAAACTCATATTATGATTTACTGTTAAGATGGTACAATTTGGATTGCCAATATTTTGACGTATGTAGAGCCCGAAAGTAATCTTTTTTCTAAGGAACAACAAAAATAACAAAAGGCTTTCCTTGTTTAAGAAAAGCCTTTTGAGAATACACAGGAGGAAAAATTACTTCTTAGCGAAGAAAGATTTTACCTGATCCTTGTGAATCATTACTTCTTTATAAGTGTATTTTCCGCTAGCAGGGTCTTTGATACTCTTTACCACTTTTACAAAATCA
Organism: Saprospiraceae bacterium; assembly: GCA_045105695.1. Classification (GTDB taxonomy): domain Bacteria; phylum Bacteroidota; class Bacteroidia; order Chitinophagales; family Saprospiraceae; genus CALGLS01. Next base: position 4,590 of record JBGCDT010000184.1, read on the forward strand.
CGTCCTGATCCAGCGTTTGCCGCTCTTTGTCCTACTCTTGCGTTCTTAGATACTTTCTTTGCCATGATGTTTTTCTTTTAAGGATTAACAATCAAATAAATATACGACCGAAAATGAGAAATTACTTAATTTCTTTGTGAAGAGTTACTTTCTTCATAATTGGGTTGTATTTCTTCAACTCCAATCTATCCGGTGTATTTTTTCTATTCTTTTGAGTGATGTAACGAGATGTACCTGGAAGGCCAGACGTTTTATGTTCTGTGCATTCAAGGATGATTTGAAGTCTGTTACCTTTGCTTTTCTTAGCCATTATAGAATAATTTAATATTTTTCAGATGTATACTAAACGTAAGTTCAGTAATTTTATTTGTTCTTCTGAAGCTTGTTTACGTTCAGACCTGTTACTGTTCCGTTCTTCTCCATCTTTTGGATATAAGCCCAGACGCCTAATTTATTGATAGAACGTAGCGCAGAGGTAGAAACCTTAAGGGTTACCCATTTGTCCAATTCAGGAACAAAGAAACGCTTTGTAATCAAATTTGGTAGGAAACGACGACGTGTCTTTCTGTTAGAGTGAGATACATTGTTCCCTGAAATAGGGCGCTTTCCTGATAGTTGACATACTTTCGACATGATCGGTATTTTTTTATCATTCTTATAAAAATCGCGACAAATTCAATTTGTCCGACATTAGTGACCTCGGAAGGATTCGAACCTTCAACCTCCGCATCCGTAGTGCGGTGCTCTATCCAGTTAAGCTACGAAGCCGTTTTTTGCTTTCGGTGTGCAAAGATAAAGCAAATTAAATTAAAAGAAAAATAGAAATGAAAATAAAAAATAGCTCATTTACATTCTAATAAACCACAAAAGGTTTAGTTTGAATATCTTCATCATTCTCAATGGATAAAAAGTAAACTCCTGTAGCAAAGTCTTGAACTTCTAAGTCAAAGGTCTTTTGTTCGAAGAGGCCAACATCAATTTTTGCTTCTTTCAACAAACGACCTATGGCATCATATACCCGCATAACATAAGGACCACTAGCAGGGGTTTGATAATCTACGGTAATCTTCCGACTGTCTAATCTGGTTTTTACTTCGAGAATACTGAGCGGGCCTGTAGAACTTCCGCAATAGTTTTGCAATAGATCGAAGCTACCTTTTAAGTCTAACATTCCACCAGATACTGTTTTGTCTTCGAGAGCCGTAAGTGGAGTCGTTCCATCCAGGATGAACCCTTTCATAATAGAGGCTGCAAGGGAAGGGTCTTCTTTGATGACCTGAGCCCACTTTTCGCAAGGCACACTGTAGAGTAGCGCTATGCCTCCAGTTACATGAGGAGCTGCAGATGAAGTTCCACCAATGGTACTGTAGTCATCGAAAGGTCTGGTAGAGGTTACCTCAGCACCAGGTGCTCCAAGATCAATATTTTCTACACTGTAGCCACCTCGTTGTATATTCGCCTTAGTTACGTTTGTCACTGTAATTAGGAAATCACTTGGGCAGGAGGTTGGCATATCTCCTTTGATGTCAATATCATCTGTGTCATTGCTGGTTGCTCCTATGCTGAGTATGCCAACCTGACCAAGGGAGTCATACAGGCTACACCATTCCATGAAAGTTTCATTATCTGTTGGAAACCCATCTGTTCCAAAACTCGCATTAGTGCTTACGATAAAGGCCCCTTTCTCCCCGTTGGTATCATTATACAATTTACGCATATCGTAAATGTAGTAGTAGCTCGCTAAAATATCTGAGAATATTAGTTTGCTACTTACAACCATTAATTTGACATTCCAATTTACACCGCTGATACCGATGTTGTTGTTTCCTTTGGCGGCGATGATTCCAGAGGTTTGAGTACCATGTCCGTTTGATCCAAGGAATTGCTGATCTACTACATCACCCCCAAACTCTGCATTCCAACCAAAATAATCATCTGTATATCCATTACCATCATTATCTTCTCCATCGTCAGGAATCTCTTTATGATTGATCCAGATATTATCAACTAAGTCTTCATGATATAAGTCTGTGTATTCCAGATTGGCAACTACAATGGTATCTCCATTTGGTGAAAGACCTCCGGTAACAAATTCCCAAACGGCAGGAGCATTGATCGCATCCATGTCCCATTGGTCTGTATAGAATAAATCATTTGGTATGACATCTCTTTCTTCTACCTGAAAATCGTATCCAATAGAAGCCACGTCAGAATGTGTTCTTAGCGATGCTTTCAAAGCGGTTGCTTGAATTTTTGTTGTCTTTAAGCTGTACATCTGCCAATCTTTAGCGATAGCACTAAATTCAAAACCAGCATCTGAAGGCATTTGCTCATTAAGTTCTTCTTCAAAAGCGGCTACATCTGCATCTGGGTGCAAACGAATAACAAGTTGATCGTCGATTATATTCTGAGCGAAAAGATTGGTGATGAGGAGCAGTAGAATAAAGGTAAGTGAGTTGGCTTTCATAGAGGGTTTATATTTGTCAAAAGTATAGTTCATGAAGAGTGTGTATATCTTAATCAGAAAATTACATACCATATTGTAATAGCAAACAACATTAAGAGGTCAAAACTGTTTTTGCAATTTAGCAAAATAGCTCGCCGAAAGCAATAAGCGGCTACCATACCAGGAGAAAAGCTCCCCATCGACAAGACTTATGGTTGCTTGAGGACAAATTTCTTTCAGTTCCGCAATATGCTTCTCTTTGAATGGATAAGGTTCTGAAGAAAGAAAAATCAACTCTGGATTCGCCTTGGTTATATCATCAGCAGTTACTTCTGGGTATCTTTCAACATTTCCAAATACATTTTCAAAACCAGCTCGTTGCATCATGTCATCAATGAAAGTTCCACCAGCTGCTACCATATAAGGCTGTCGCCAAATGAAGTAAGCTGTTTTCTTTATCTGTTGATGCATTGAATGATCGGCAAAGTCCTCTTCTATTTCTTCGATCATATCTTGTGTAGTTCCTTCTTTATTGGTGATTTGCCCAATTGAGGAAATCATTTCTAATGCATCTTCGAGGTTGCTGATGTCGCTCATCCAAACGGGGTACTGCTCCATCAGTGGTTCTATCTGGTCTCGTTGATTTTCTTCTTTGTTGCCGATAATAAGGTCAGGTTGTAATGCCGCTATTTTATCAAAGTGCAAATTCTTTGTTCCTCCAACAATAGTCTTACGTTTTTTCAAACCATCGGGGTGAATACAAAACTTAGTCAAACCCACTATAGATTCCTCTAAACCTAAGTCATATAACAACTCGGTCTGCGAAGGAACTAATGAAATAATACGTTTGGGCGGAAAAGGAATAGAAACCTTGCGCCGCATCTGATCAGTATACTGCCTCGTCATTTATCTTACTTGTATTTTTTGCCTTTGAAGTTTTTTTCTCCTGCTTCAATAGCAATAGAGAGGTGGTTTTCTTTTGGTGGGACTGGGCAGTTGTAACCTGCGCTGAAAGCACACCAGGGGTTGTAGCATTTGTTGAAGTCAATCATTACTTTTCCGTCTTTTATATTTTCCACTTCGAGATCGATATAACGTCCGCCGCCATAGGTCGTCTCACCACTGGTTGCGTCTTTGAAAGGTAAGAATAAATGATCGCGATATTCTTCCATGCGCATCAGTCCTAGATTTCTGTAGATGGACAATTCTTGTGACTGACCACTGATGTTGAAAGTAATTACACCATATTTTACGAATGACTTGACCTTGCCGCTGTAAGTTGCCATATCGAAAGATTCTGCATCTTTGGTTCGGCTAAATTGACATTCGATTTTGTAATCTTTATCGGCTTTGTAGAAGTCTAGCTTCTTGAGTGCTTTCTTTTTTTTGTAGAAAGGAGAGCGTTGGTCTTTTAGGAAATCGGCTTTGTATTCCTGGCGATGTTCTTTGACAATCTTTTTGTATTCACTTTTTGATTGCGCAGATAGCATATTGCTTAGCGCAAATAAGAAAAACAATAACAGTAGGTTTTTCTGAAAGGGGATATTTGTATAGAATTGATAGTTCATGATTTAACCTTTTTTGTTTGGGTCTCAGAAGAGAGTGTTGATGTTGTTCAATTACAACTCGCTATTTCAAATCCTTTTTTCAAAAGTCGTTTTTGTTAACAATCGCCAAGTACTTATCTTTATATACTGCCAATCTGGTAATATTCCCCAATCCATAAAATCCAAAGTCTGCTACTTCTTTCCATTCGTTAGCGTGCTTCTTGTTCCAACGATAAAGTTTGTTTCCTTTTGCCATTAAAAAAGAGCCATCCTCTAAAACAACAAAATCTTCAACATCAGGTAAAGTTTGCATGACTGATGTCGTCCGTCTGGTCAGTCGATCAATGGATCGGATATACCAGGTCTCTGGGTCAAGTTTTCTAACGTAATACATATTTCCCTTGGGGCCTCTTTGCAGACAGCGACCTATGGTAGTACCGATGTTCTGTTTGCTATTATTCAGATTGTTAGCTATAAGTAATCGATGCGGTGTACCTACTATAAATAGCGCAGCTACTTCATCTGCAACCCAACCATGGTAGCCAATGCCTGTCATGCCTTCGAAAAGAACTTTTCCACCATTGCTTCTGTCCATTGGAAAACTCCACAATCGTTGAGAGGACTCCTCATCCAATGCCACACGTACGCATGAGAATTGTGGATTGTCCTTAAGGAAATCAGAACTTCCATATTGCAATGTAGGAGAATATTCAGACTCAGGAGTGTCTGTTACCTGTGTCTTTACACCCGTTTTAAAATTCAAAGAATAAATGTCTGTCTGAGAAGTATCACCTTCCATTTGAACGGTGAGATACAATTCCTCCTCATTCATAAAGTGCGGCTGATTATTATATCCTTTGTTATTAAAATCAGTGAGATAAGTTGCATTGCTTAAATTAAGCGAAGAGTCTGAATCAATCTTCAAGTCGAAAAGATAGACATTGGTCGTGGGGAGCTTCTGTGCCATTATATCAAAAGAAAATAGCACAAAAATCAGACAGAGTATAGTAGTTGGTTTCATGTAATAACGTGATTAGAGATTTCTTTTAGAAAGCTACGATATTACAAAAAATGTTGGCCTTAGCGAAAGTTTAGGGCAAATTAATTGTACCTGCTAAATCAGCATAGGGAACTATAAACTCCATTGAGCCAAAAACATAAGCAGCTATTTCATATGGATTGTAAATGAATTTTATGCCTTTTTCCGTTAGGGCAAAATTTGCAGGTAGATAAAACGGCTTATCCCAGAAGAAATCTTCTTTTTGAAAAGATTCCTCCTTCTGGTTCATATATCCATAGAAAGCTTTCTCAACGATGATCTTGAATTTTTTCTCATCGGTAATGATGTCTTCTAACAGAATTTCATCTCCAGTTTTCAAATTGTAATTGGCCAATGTTGTGTAATGATTGGGATGTGCACCTCCTGTGTAGGTCGTAACGGGTAGCTCCGTTACTGCATGATTCTCATGAATTGTTCCTTTGCCATCGCAAAAATAAGTGAGTGTAACCTTATCTCCGATATCTTCACTGAGGTACTCTTTGAAAGCATCTGACCAAAGCAGGACAGCTTGGCCAATAGTCTCTAGTCCGCTGGTGTCTCCAATTTCTAAAGACTCCATCATTTCTCGGGCGATGTTTGCATTGATCTTGAATCGTGCCTGCGTATCTCCACCTTCGAAGATTGGATATTTTGCGATGACTTCTAGGCAATCCTCTTTTCTACCGCAATCTCCTATTGTTTTTTTGAGCGTATCTAATTTGAAGAAAGGCTCAGCTATCGCAGCTCTGGCGGCAGATGCACTAGTTGTAGCGGTTTGCGGTTCGTTTTTACAGGCAAACAATGCAGTGATCGCTAGCAGGATAATGAAGGGAATTATGTTTTTGAATCGGCACATAGGATAATTTTTTTAATGGCACAAAGTTAATCAATAGGATAAAATTTCCACAAAAACCGGAGCACCTGTCAATTCAATTTTTGCTCCTTTGATTCTTCTTTCTTTTTTTGTTTCCGAAAAGTCCCAGTCTTTCACGGTTAGTAAATCTGTTTTAAAGGTTTTCGGAAAATGATAAACTTGGTTGGCTACCTCACTCTGATCTTTGGAAGTCACTGCCCAGAGCGTATACGTGTAAGTATTGTTAGCTTGTTTGAAGGCAGCTCCTCGAATTCCTTTTGGGAGTTGTAAGTCTTTTGTTTTTTGCGCATCGAACTTTGCTTTTTTTAAAAGGGTAGCGATGGTTTTAAAACCAATGCCAGAGGTGTTGATCTGCTCTGTTCCTGGAGGGGCTGTATTTAGATTTTTGTAGAACCCCATCAATTGAAACTCGCTACTAGCCTCCTCCGGTGTATTGGTTTCTCCAAGGTCAAAAACCAAATACTGCTGTATCCCAATTTGTTGAGCGACGACCAGAGACTTGATCAAGAAATTCGTCTGCGCCTCCTCTGATCCGATAAAAACATCTCTTTGAACTCTTGGAATATTACACTCCGTAAGGATGAATGCTTTCTGCGGATAGCTACTACCATAACCGTATTTTTCCAATACCGATTTGAATTCTCCATGCAAACGAACTACTCCGTCCACCGCTTTATCAGAATGGCGTTCATACACAAAGTCATAAATACCATTGTCCCAATGTCGCAACGAGCCATCAATATGCGGATAGGAATGAAAGCTCATACAGTCAAAATACGCGCCTCCCTTCAGCGGAAATTCTTTATTTGTAAGACCATTGTTAGGATTATCCGTATTTCTACAAACCGCATCCAAAAAACTAGGATATCCCAAACCACCAATCGCTACATAATCATCTGGTGACAAATACTTGATCACTTCATAACTTACCCGTAGCATTCTGATGTAATGATGAATTGGCGCTTTCAGAGCATTCTGGCAGGGTGGTGGATTGTTTTCCCACCAGTTGCCTGGTTTGCCAGGAGGGAGCCAGGCATGATTGGTCCAATCGAAGTCAGGTTCGTTCGAGATTTCCCAGTATTTAACGTTGTCGCCATATAGTTGTACGATTTTATAGAGATAACTTGCGAGATAGTTTTCTTCATTTACGGGAGTTCCATTCTCTCCATTATCCCAAATCGGTTCGTAAAGATTTGCAAAGGATTCGTTTGGATGTTCTGCGCAGTATCGAGTAGTATCTTTATGCGCTGGTGAAGGATAACCAATGAAAACAGTATTATCACGCGTTCCGATCTCAAAGTAATGTTGGAATTCTTTCAAGCGAATGTCATATCCATATTGTTCTACAAAGTGTTCAGGCAGTGCCGGACGAATGGCTGTTGCTCCTACGCCTGGGATATTCTCTGTAGGATTACCTGCTGCGATGTCTGCGAGTTGGTGGTCTTTCCAAGGTGGGTAATAACCGAGGTTGGTGCCGTAGCCGAAGGGGTGATTGTAAGCCGGGACTTTATCGTTGGCTGAGAAATTAGGTTGGGCAATAGAGGTGCATTGGACTACAGCCAACAGAACCACTGCTAATGAGATTTTTAGTAAAGAAATGAAACGCATGGAAGCTAATTTGTTTTCGCAAAGATAGGCTTTACGGAGGCATTGTTTCAAAAAGCTCAAGCTGCGATTTAAAAATCGCGTTGAGCGTTCTTTTTTGATTAGCAGAACCACTATTTTTATCGCCACATATATTGAACTTATTAATTCAATCAAAAATCATTTAAATGAATTCATTACTAAAGACATTATTACTCTGTGTTTCCCTGAGTTTCTGTAGTCCCGCTGTTTTTGCTGGCGAAGGAATGTGGTTACCACTTCTGTTAAAAGCATTGAACGAAGGGGAGATGCAAGCGATGGGTATGAAAATGACTGCTGAAGATATTTACAGCGTCAACAAAGGATCACTAAAAGATGCCATTGTGCATTTCAACGGAGGTTGTACTTCCGAGATCATTTCTCCAAACGGATTATTATTGACTAACCACCATTGCGGCTATAGCCAAATCCAAAGTCACTCCACTATGGAAGCCAACTATCTGCGTGATGGCTTTTGGGCTAAGACGCTAAAAGATGAATTACCTAACAATAATCTTACAGCTACACTTATTTCCAGAATCGAAGATGTAACAGAGCAGGTACTGAAAGGGGTGACTGATGATATGACTCCTAAAGAAAGACAGTCTGCCATTGACAAAAACTTGGAAGCTGTAAAGAGTTCTGCAAAGATGGAAGCGCATGAAGAAGCAATGATTCGTCCTTTCTACAAAGGTAATCAGTACTACATGTTTATCACGGTGACGTACAGAGATGTTCGCTTGGTAGGAACGCCTCCGGAGTCTGTTGGAAAATTTGGATCGGATACGGATAACTGGGTTTGGCCAAGACATACTGGTGACTTTTCTTTGTTCAGAATCTATGCTGGACCTGATAATTTACCAGCGGATTATGCTGAAAATAACAAGCCGTACACGCCAAAGCATTTCTTACCTATTTCGCTGGACGGAGTAGAAAAGGATGACTTTACGATGATCTTTGGGTTTCCTGGAAGAACCAATGAGTACTTACCTTCTTATGCGATTGAGCAGATGGTGGATGTATTGAATCCTTCTAAGATTGCGATTCGTCAGACTGCCTTGGATATCGTAGAAGAGGAGATGCGTGCGGATGAAAAGGTTCGCTTGCAGTATGCTTCTAAGTTTGCGAGTATCGCTAATTATTGGAAGAAGTGGATTGGCGAAAGCCAGGGTTTGAAAAGCACAGATGCGATCGGCCGAAAAGAACGTTTCCAAGATAAGATGATGGAGAAAGCGAAGAATACTCCAAAGTTCCAAAAGTATGTGCCTTACCTGGGGCAATTTAGAGAATTGTATAAAACTATTGAGCCTTATGCGCTAACTCGTGATTACCATAATGAGGTCATGGGACGAAATGTGGAGCTGATGCGTGTCGCTGGTTATGCCGCTAGATTGGTGGATCTCTACGAAAAAGATGGAGCGGAAGGATACAATGGTTTCAAGGGTCGATTAGTACCCTACCTCAAAGGGTTCTACAAAGACTATGTACCTAGAATTGATCAAAAAGTATTTGCCGCTTTAATGGAAATGTATGTAGAGAATGTGCCTATTAAAGAGATGTCCAAAGTGGTGTCTAGCTATCAACGAAAACTAATGGCTCCTGATTATCAGGCCTTGGGCGAGCGAATGTACAGTTCTACTCTTTTGACTAAAAAGATGGAAATGATGAAGTTGTTGGAGGGCGATCCTGCAAAGGCAGTAGAGCTACTCAAGAAAGATCCTATGGTTACTTTCGCTAGTGAACTGAAAGCTGGTTACGGAGAACATGTTTCCCCAAAACTAAACGAAACTCAAGATCAACTCAACGAATTGCAACGCAAATACATGAAGGCTCAAATGGAGGTCATGGACGATACAAGATTCTATCCTGATGCAAACGGAACACTTCGGGTAACTTATGGAAAAGTAGATGGCTACACTCCAAAGGATGCGGTCTATTATGAACCAGTGACTTACCTCTCGGGTGTTGTTGAGAAATATGTACCGGATGATTATGAGTTTGATATGCCTAAGAAGTTGCATGAACTATACATGAAGAAAGACTACGGTCCTTATGCAGATAAGAATGGTAAGATGCCAGTTTGTTTCATCGGTACGAATCACACAACGGGTGGAAACTCAGGAAGCCCAGCGATCGATGCACATGGAAATCTTATCGGGTTGAACTTTGACCGTGCGTGGGAAGGAACCATGAGTGACTTTAACTATGATTCTTCTATCTGTAGAAATATCATGGTGGATGCGCGTTACTTGCTGTTTATCATTGATAAGTACGCAGGAGCGACTAGGTTGATTGATGAAATGAAATTAGTACATCCGAAGAGTAAGAAGTAGAGTAGAGTAGAGTAGAGGAGAGGAGAGAGGAGAGGGGGGTAGACGGGAGACCGGCGATCCAGTTGACCGAAAATATGTCATCAGTTCTGTAGGGGCTGATGGCTTATTTTTTTGTCTAGATCGTCGTATGTGTACTAAGTTTTATATGATTAAGACTTATTTGAAATAAAAAATTACATTTACAAGGTGTAGTAAATAGGAGTTTCCAAAGGAGAAATGTGTACGTGTATGCAGAGTGGAGTTTTGTAGCTTTTCTTTGCCTTATTTTTTTCTTGGCAAAAAACAAGAACCATAAACTGACCAGCCTGCCCACAAGGGAGTCGGAAAGTATACTTCCGAATGCTCAAACACTATAATTTGGCTTCCCGCCATTTACTAAGCGGGCTTCTTAAGTTTTCACACGTGTAGACTTTGTTATGCAGTAGATGATTCATTTTTCAATTCTCTCAATTTTTGTGTTTCTGTCTAAATAAAGACAATACACAATATGTAGATAATAGCACATATGAAAGTTGCTTGAAAGTGAGTTTAACAGTCGCTAATCACACAAGCATCGACAAAGGGAAAACAGCATCTTGGTATTTTATTTGGCTAGTTATAGTATATCCCCTCCAATAAGTATCTCCCCTGTTTTTTCTATGTCACATTAAATCTAATTTATGAGATACCTGCTTCTATTAAACTGTTTTTTATTTCTACAACTTTCTGCGAAAGCGACTGTCGTAAAATCATCTGTTTCTTTTTATTCTGAAAAGCTGGAAATCAGTTATGATCCTGCAATGATTATCAAGGAAAAAAGAAAGAAACTGATCTGTACCCGTGATAAATGTCTGAAGGGTTTTTATGCAAAAATGAAGGAAGGACCTTATCAGGTGCTGCTGGATGATTTGCTACGTCATAAGGCTGAGCTGGAGCTTAATGACTGGCTCTATTGCAGATTAGTCCGCTCAGCGGTTGATAAAATTTACGCCAATGATAAAGAGCTAAATCGAGCACTCGCTTGGTGGTTTTTGATGAACGAATCTGGCTATGATGCTCGTCTGGCAATCTCCGAATTAATTCACGCTTTCCTTTATGCGCCGAGCGATCAGAAGCTAACGAATGTGGGCTCCTTTACGGAGGATGGTAAAAAGTTCTACAACCTGACGGCTCATATGTATGGCGTCAATACCCGAATAGCTGTTTTCAATAAACCAAAGTACATTGCTAATCCAACTGGAAAGAGTTTTTCTTTCTGCTTAGAAAAAATGCCTAAGCTAAAACCGAATCCTTCTAACAAGACATTTACATTTAACTATGAAGGTGGGGAACGTGAAATAACGTTGACTATTGATAAGGCCATTCAGGAAGTATTGATTGATTATCCGCTCATGGAAGAAATGGATATGCTAAAAGCTGGATTATCTACGACATTGGATGAATCGCTTCGCTCACAGCTTGCTCCGCTGATGGAAGGCAAAACCCAAAAAGAGCAGTTGGAAGTACTGGCCGCTTTTACTCGTTCTGCTTTCGATTACAAATGGGACTGGGATGTCTACGACGAAGAACGACCGATGTACGCCGAGCAGGTTTT
>JBGCDT010000185.1:0-2735 GCA_045105695.1 Saprospiraceae bacterium
CAACACTTCAAAGGCTGGGTGATAGAAACGAAGGAAGATCGTTTTGATCCTGAGGAATTTGTCATGATGGACTTTCGTCTAAAATGGAAAGGCAGTACTAGTTTCAATTATGTATTGCCAACTTCCAAGCGAACAGCTTTGGTTGAGTTCACTTTGTTTACAGAAGAATTAATTCCAGATGATGGTTACGACCAAATGATGCGGGACTATCTAAAAAAATATTGGCAATTAGAAAACTTCCAGATCAACAACATAGAACAAGGGATCATTCCTATGAGTGACTATCCTTTCCACAAGCATCATAACAATACACTTACAAAGATAGGAACAGCCGGCGGTTGGGTGCGCCCTTCTACAGGTTATGCCTTCAAGCTTTCAGAGAAATACGCTCATCAAATTGTCAACAACATCAAAGAAGGAAAGTCTCCTTCTAAAAAAATAGCCAATGGTCGTTTCCGAAAATACGACATGTTGCTCCTTCATATCTTATCTAAGAAAAACAAAATGGGAGAAGAGCTTTTCCACACGATGTTTAATAAGAATGCGACTACGCAGATATTCAAGTTCCTGGATGAGGAAACCAGCTTTTGGCAAGACCTAAAAATCATGGCTAGCTTTAATCCTGTTCCCTTTCTAAAAGCTATTGTGAGTCAGAATACAAAACTATTACGACCTTAGTTCTATTATAAATACGTCTTTGAGAAAACTACACCAATCGAATCTATATGTCTACAATCGTAAATCAATGTCCATCCTGCCAAGGACATCAGTTCAAAGAATTGATTCAGACAAAAGTACAAATGCAATCTTCTGATGATCGTTTCAACTTTCAGCAGTGTGAGAATTGTGCTTTGGTTTTTTTGAATCCGAGAGTAGCACCTGAAGCTTTGAAAGAATATTACACCGGCGCTTACCTTCCTTACAGAGGAGCAAAAGCCTGGGGGAAGTATGAAAGCTTCGTGGACTCCAGTCAAAAAAAACTGGATAAAAAGCGAGCTGATTTTGTAAGTCAATACACGACCATTAATAAAGACTCTGTGGTACTAGATGTTGGTTGTGGCAATCCTACGTTTTTAGAAACTTGTTCTAATCAATATAATTGTAAAACCATTGGTCTGGATTTTTCTGATGAAGGTTGGAAAAATGCTAAAGAACGATTCAGCGCCATTGATCTAAGAACAGGCGAAGTGGATACACTAACAAAAGAATTACAACCAGACCTCATCACCATGTGGCACTACCTGGAACACGATTACGACCCATTGAAAACCCTAAAACATCTAAAGTCCATCGCCCACGAAAAGACCATTCTCGTTATTGAAGTTCCCAACTACGATTCTGACAGTCGAAAAAAATATGGCGCAAATTGGGCGGGCTTTCATACCCCAAGACATACTTTTCTATTTTCACCAGATAACCTTTCTTTGCTCCTGAAGCAGGCAGGTTGGAAACCCAAAGCAGTCAATACCTACGGTACATTAGATCCTTATAATCTTTATTGGATGAGTGAAATGGAAAAGAAAAATACAGATTGGAACAAGAGCATGGAAGCCGAATTTGTCGGCTACGTAAAAGGAATGATTTCCTTTTTGCCTAAGCGATTCAACGCTAAAAAAAGATCACTGGGGATTATGACAGGGATTGCCGGGTTATAAATACTAAGAAAAATTCAATTGTTTAAAATCAACATCCTCAGCTCCCTCTCCTTCTGTTCGATAAGGTTGAAAACGAGAGAACAATTCTTCGCTGTACCAATCCAATTCTCTCGTCATCTGAATGGCCTTTGCATGTTCCTTTCCTTTGTAGGCAAATTGCTGCAACGCTTTTTTGTCCTTCCAAATGCTAAAAGTCGCCATTTGAATAATGGGCATTTCGCCAATTCCTTTGGTATAAACCAAAGCTGGATTGTCCAAAAGGTGTTTCTGAGAAGTAGGAACGTAAGACCAGAAACGAATCAACTTCGACCATTTGATAGTCGCTCTGGTAATGACAGCTACATGAGGATTCGCAGGATCTAAATCGTCATGTGGAACAAAAGGATTACCACCCGACCATTTCCCTTTGGCCGTAATATTTTTCATGTAGAAAATATGATGAGCTTTGCTGTGCTTTCGATAACGGTTCATTAGCTCTGACTTTTGAAAGAAATTATCAGCGGCTTCCTCTGTATCCCAAATTTGTAACAAGGCGTACACGGACCAGTCAGGCAGCGGATTGAAACCAGCTCCTTTTCCACTTCCCATTAATTTATAGAATTGTTGACCGGCGATTTTGGCTAGAACCGAATGCGCAAATTGCATCATTCCGAATGCCCAGATTTTATTATAGCCGCCTTGGTATTTGAAAAAAGTGAGGGTAGTTATTTGCATGAGGCTTGAGAAACAGGTGCGGTATCTCTTGGAGCTGCAGCCGTTGGAGTAGTACTGTGCAAACCTTTAGCAGCAATCATAGGAACGGAAATACAACGACGTTCCATGTAGTCGAGCATGCGCTCAAAGAGATCTTTAGTATCCTCATCCAGCTCCTCCATATCTTTTTTGAAGACCACATTTTTTGCATGCTGCTTGATGGACTTGATTTCTGCGGGGATGTGAAGAAATACGTTCTCGTTTTCACGCTCGCGGTAGATCACGAGGAATTCTTCTAACTTTTCTTCTAGTAGAATTTTTGCTTTGACGACCTCCTTCCTACGGGAGCTAAGGTTTTGATCTGCTCGTTCCCGCAAGCTTTCTACT
>JBGCDT010000186.1:0-8859 GCA_045105695.1 Saprospiraceae bacterium
CAACGCATTGTAAGTCCAAATGCACCAGGTAATGGCCAGTCCAGGGTAAACGGCAAGTACAAACTTATTGTAATAGACGGCGTCTTCCCATTGAAAATTGTGCATATGTTGAACCGCCCGAGTCATTCCACAACCAAAACATTCTATATCGAATAGAGCCCTAGAGGGGCAAAGAATCCATTCGCCATCATCGAAAAAATCGCCAGGCAGTATCCATAAAATAATTGGTACTAATAGCAGCGCTACTAGCCAGATTGTAACAACGGTTCTTTTATTCTTAAGCATAATTTTAGTATTACACAAAAATTGTGTTTTGCAAGCATATAATTAAACTCCTAACAAGCTCTAATTTTCTACTTCAGTAATTCCTCCTTAAATAGCTAAGACTATTCGCGTCGCACTTACTTCGTCTAAAATCAAATCTCATCTCAATTTATTGTAAAACCAAATTTGACCAACGACTTAGTTGGCAAAAATTCAAAAAAAAACTTAGAAAGAAACAAGTTCTTCCTAAGTTTTTGATTAGATCAAAAAGTGTCTACTAGTAGTAGTTCTTCTTCTTTACTAAAGCGTGGATAACACCAGGCAACCAGCAAAGAGCAGTTAACAACAAGTTTACGATCCAGTCAGAACCGCTCCAGTCGTCAAGCATACCCATAGCGAACCATCCTAATCCTAGGATTGCTAACAATACGTACACGCCACTTTCGATTTCTTTCTTGTTAGTCGCTTTCTTGATTGCTTTTTGAGCAGCTTTCAACTGAACCGCTTTCTTGAGACCAAGACGTTCTCCAGTCATTTGACGGTATTTCTTTGGCGTCAAATCCATGAATTTGTCAAAGCTCATCTGAGTCATGTCAGGAGTTAAAGCCTGTACTTCAGAATTAGAAAATTGAGTGGTCCAGTCTTGAACACCTACTACAGCATTTAAGTTAAGTTGGCTAACTAGAATAAGGGCTAATAATAATAGTTTTTTCATTCTTATTAATTTTTAGGTATGATGAAAAATAAATTACAAAATTGATTTATAAACGAGTTATTAGGAACAATGCGAAAAAGAACACAGCTAACATTCCAATAAAAGATCCTGCGATTGCTTTTCTTCGATGGTATGGTTCGTCTAAATAGATAACATAAGCCATCAGAATACCAAGAAGACCTAAGACTACCCCTAGCAGAAATCCAATACCCCAGGCATTGGCGTTTGATCTTTTCCTCTGTGTTTTGGAGGGGTCTTGATTTCTTACTTTGTTATTCTTAAAAACCTCTTTGTAGCCATCTGCGTATTTGATCATCAGGATTTTGCTGTTGAGCAAAGTTCGTCGGGGTTGTTCGCCCTCCTGATCGCATAGTTGGTAGACAACAGCTCCAGTATTAACTTCTAATACTTTTGCCTCTATCTCTTCGCCGTCATCTGTTATTATGATATCGCACTTGAGCGTATCTGTGAATTGAAAGGACTTAAGGAACTTTGTTAGTTTTTTCTTCGCAACTTTTTCTTTCCAGCGCTTAAAGAAACCTTTTCTCTTCTTATTCTGATCTTCCATTGGAAACCTAGGATAGACCACAGTAGATACATCTACAGTAGATTCTTTAATTTCGATGGTTGGTTTGATTTCAACTACATCAGATGCAATAACAGATATTGCAAGTAGGAAAAAAAAGAAAAAGAGTACGGTTTTAAAAATTCTTTTCAGCTTCAACAATATGGTCTTTTTTTGTTGCCAAATGTTTTCAAGTGTTCATCCTTTATTGATGAGAAATCAACTTTTAGGGTAAATTAAACATCAATATCTTTCGAAATGTAATAATACGATTTGTCTTTGTATTGCCAAACGAATAACCTTGTTTTTTGACAAAAAGGTGGAAAAAAATGACCGATATGTACGTAGATTGTATTTCGTTAAACAGCATCAGTCTACTTATGTCGATGTGTTCTTTTAGCGTATTATGGTTTTTTTGAAGGTGAAAATAACATTCTTTGTAATAGAAAATAATGATGTAGAACAGGATCCGTTTATTGTTGACAATTAGCTTGAATTTTAGCCATTATATAGTTTTTAGGTAGATTAAGCATATGGCCATTTTTAGTATTTAAATTTATGATAAACAATTAGATATACATATAGTTTATTGGCTATTCATATTTAGAAAAATAAGCTGTACATTTGTACTCCATCCCCTCCTATATACAACTTTATCCCTCCCGATTTAACGAATTTACATACCAAGATTTTTAACCAATTACATCACCATGACTACTTACCAACAGTACTTGCGTCTGGCTTGCTTTTTCCTATTTTTAAATTTTTCGATCTCTCCTTTGATCGCACAACCCGATTTAATCGTAGTAGAAGATGCCCTGGTCAATTCTTTAGCAGCTCATACACTTGAAAACAACGACAACTGTTATGTAGAGGAAGGTTGTGTCAACGGTTTTGGCCTTCGCCAAATATTACGATTTACAACTCACATTAGAAATGTTGGAAATCAGGACTTTTATGTAGGTGCTCCACCTGCTGATCCTGCTGATGCTAATGAAACTTGGGAGTATGATGAGTGTCACGGACACTGGCATTATGAAGGCTATGCAGAATATGTACTTTTCGATGAGGATGATAATTTAGTTCCAATTGGTTTTAAAAATGGATTTTGCCTAATAGATGTTGAATGCTCAGGTGGAGGAAACTTTACCTACAACTGTAACAACCAAGGAATCTCCGCTGGCTGTGGAGACATCTACGGTTCAGGTCTTGATTGCCAATGGATAGATGTAACGGATGTACCTGCGGGTGATTATAAACTAATGATTCGTGTCAACTGGGATGAAGACCCAGATGCATTAGGGAACTACGAATCCAGCTATGAAAATAATACTGGAGCGGTTTGCTTCACCTTAGAAAAAGATGCTAACGGAACAGCTTCTGTCACTGTAGGCGGCAACGGTAGTTCTTGTAGTAATGGTGGCGAATGTAGCGAAACAACTTTAAACCTCACTTTAGATAATTATCCAGAAGAAACGAGTTGGGAAATTCTAAATGATGAAAACATTGTAGTGGCTTCTTCTGGAGGAACTTATCAGGGAACGGTTGACGGAGCTAATATCAATCGACAAGTGTGCCTGCCAGAAGGTTGCTACCAATTTATTATAAGCGATAGCTACGGAGATGGAATTTGTTGTTCTTACGGAAACGGTAGTTATCAATTGACAGATGACTCCGGTAACGTTCTAGGTTCAGGAAGCGAATTTCAATCTGAAGATATCATCAGCTTTTGTGTAGAACTGGAATCAACTTGTACTGATGAAGATTCAGACGGAATATGTGCGGAGTTTGATTGCGATGATAACAATAGTGCAGTGCCTGCTCCTCCTGGTGCTTCTTGCGACGATGGTGATCCAAATACAGATAATGATGAAATTCAACCTGATGGTTGTAGTTGTGCAGGTTATACTGCTAATGATTGCGATGCGATTCACGTACATCCTTTGTCCAATGGAATTATGGTGGAAAACATTGGTGGCTTCCCTCACCTGAGTATTCTACTTTTTGATGCTAATTGGACAACCTATGATAGCTGTAATGAGAATTGTAACAATCCGCACACGTTTAGTAGTTTACCCGCTGGAACCTATCACGTTTCTGTAAAACCATTGGATGACTCCTGGCAAACGATCTGTAATCCGATCTTTACAGTAGAGGTGATGGATGGACCATGTAACGATGCTGACGATGACGGAATATGTGCTTCTTTGGACTGTGATGATAATGATCCAAATTTACCAGCGCCCGTAGGTTCTCTTTGTAATGACAATGATCCAAATACAGAAAATGATATTATTCAATCAGATGGTTGTACTTGTGCAGGAACAGGACCTTGCGTGGATGAAGACAATGACGGTATTTGTGTTCCAGAGGACTGTGACGACACAGATCCTAATTTACCACTTGCTGTAGGAGCAAGTTGTGATGACGGTAACCCTGATACAGAAAACGATATGATACAATCAGATGGATGTACTTGTGAGGGAGTAACTCCTGGAGGTTGCAACGTGATGTATATCCCAGGACCTGATAACATTACAATTACAGGGCTTGGTCACCCGAATGTTTCTGTACAAGTGTATGATAATAACTGGTCGACCGTTTATAGCTGTTTTAACAATTGTTCAAATCCTGAGATTGTAGATGGTCTCTCTGAAGGAACTTACTATGTGAAGACAAATGTATGGGACGAGAGTTGGCAACCGATATGTGAAGTCATAGAGTATGTATCAGTAACAGGTTCTTGTCAGGAAGGAAATTCTTGCGATGATAATAATCCGTGTACGGAGAACGATTCGTTTGATGCAGATTGCAATTGTATCGGAACAGCAGTGGTAGATGAAGACGGTGATGGATACTGTGCGATCATAGATTGTGATGATAACGATGCAAACTTCCCAACGACTCCAGGCACTTCTTGTGATGACGGAGATCCGGAAACAGAGAATGATGTAATCGCTGAAGATGGTTGTACCTGTGCAGGTATGACGACAGGAGGAGCAGGTTGTGATGCACAGTTTCAGATTGTTGATGATGTCCTTACGGTAAATGGTTTGGACGAACCAAATGTTTCTGTTAAACTGATGAACGCTTCAACCTGGAATGTCATATCTGATTGCTTCTTAGATTGTGACCAACCGGTAGTGATTTCCAATTTAGCGCCAGGAACCTATTATATAAATGTACAAACATGGGATGCTTCCTGGCAACCGGTCTGTACGGTAGGTGAGTATCTGACGGTAGGTGATACAGAGAACCTTGAAGGAAATGTAAACCAGCAATTTTTATATTTCCAAGCCAATAAAAATAATCGCTCGGCACTACTCAACTGGGCTACAAATACAGAAAGTAGAAACAAACACTTCGAGCTCGAACGATCTAAAGACGGAATCAACTTTGAAAAGGTGAGTGAATCACGAAGTATGAATAATCGTCAAGGAACTTTCTCTTACCAAGCGAATGATCACGAGCCATTCCAAGGTAAGAATTACTATCGCTTAAAAGTGGTTCACCACGACGGATCATTCCTATTCTCAGAAATAAAAGAAGTAGAAATTAGTACAAACTGGAGTGACTTCACTATTTATCCAAACCCTGTAAATGAATTGTTAGTCGTCAACCTGGCTAGCTATGAAGGATTGAATGGAGAAATACAAGTATATGATCAACTAGGGCAACTTCGATTGAGCCAAACCATCGATCGAATCAGCAAGAAAGCGATCACAATGGATGTTGAAGAACTGGCTTCTGGATTTTACTTCTTGTTTGTTGAGCTAGATGGAAATCGAAGTTTGGGTAAGCGTTTTGTGAAGGTGAATTAATTAATGGTCGATAAGGTACTAGGGTTGATAAGGTAGATTAGGTTTTTTAACTTCCTTATCAACCTTATCAACCTTTTTCCACCTACTTTTCCCTATCTCCCTAAAATTATTTACTTTCGCAGCCTAATTTTGGAAAACCATTTCAACACTAATAAACGTAAGTAATAATGACAGCCGAAATACACACAGATAAAGGATTAATGAAAGTCGAATTTTATGAAAAAGATGCGCCTAACACAGTCGCTAATTTTGTAAAGTTGGCTAAGGACAATTTTTATGATGGATTGAACTTCCACAGAGTAATTCCCAACTTCGTAATTCAGGGTGGATGCCCTAATGGAATCGGAAGTGGAGGACCAGGATACAAAATCGATTGTGAATTAGATGGAGACAATCAGTATCACGACCGAGGTGTTCTATCAATGGCACATGCCGGTAGAAATACTGGAGGATCTCAATTTTTCGTTTGTCACTCTAGAGACAATACTGCCCACTTAGATAGAAATCATACTTGTTTTGGGAAAGTCGTTGAAGGATTGGATGTCATTGATAATATAGAACAGGGCGATAAAATTGAAAAGATTGTAATCGTTGAATAGGAGTCCCCTCAAATATGCAAAATGTAACTCAAAACGGGGTTTAGTTAACTCTTTTTAATTTTCTGAGGTTTTGCCGTGAACAATTCAATTATTATATTATTATATTTGCATCCCTGACTATGTTTATAGTAGTCATTGAATTAAGTAAACAATACTCCCTCCCCAAAGGGATTAAAGATATTTAAGAAGTTTTCATTTGGTTTTTTGGGGTAACGGGCAGCTGCACCTCGCAGTCTGCCCGTCTTTTTTTTGTCTTTTCTGAAATGAAAACAGATTTGTTTAACTATTATACGTTTTTGTATAACAGTGCTTTTACGGAGTCAGATCCAGATTTGCCAGTTTAAGAACAACCAACATATCATGGCCTTCTTCAAAGCTAATTTTTACCTCTTTTGTCAGTGCATTCATCAAATCATCGTAGGGACCGAACACTTGAGTACTCATAGTATTGGATTTAACTGTCAGGGTTTTATGATTTTTCAATCTATTGATAAATTGTAGTATCGGAGTACCGTATTCCGGTGTCAAGGGGTACATGCTAATCTCTAAAGATGCGTTCATTTTCTATTAGTTTAGTTCGATAATTTTTTTCTTCAAAGTGTAACTCGTTGTTGTACTTCTAGCTCTTGTCATATTAAGGTTAAATGTAAAAACTTTTCAAAGCAATTGTAGAAGCTTTATATGCAAGCCGTTTAGCTTTGCGGCTTTTTAGGAAAACCAAACTTATAGTCGAAATGAAAATTACTCGTATAACTACAATATTACTTTGCCTATTTACTACAGCTCTATTCGCACAAACAGATACCTACCTCGGAATAGATACCATTAAAGTCAGTACCACCCGCTTACCACAAAAGATGGCCGAAACTGGTCGTAACATTAGCCTCATCAAAGGAGCGGACATCCAAAAGATGTCTTTCAATTCTCTTGACGAAATGGTGCAATACATCCCTGGTGTCGAAGTCCAATCTCGAAATGGATTTGGTGCGCAAGCAGACATTAGCATGCGTGGTGCTACATTTACGCAAGTACTAATTTTGCTGGATGGTATGAAAATGAACGATCCACTCACTGGCCACTTCAATGGCTCATTCCCTATTACGCCAACAGAGATCGCTCGTATAGAAGTACTCCGAGGGCCAGCCGCTGCAATGTATGGCCCGGATGCCGTCGGTGGAGTCATCAACATTATTTCAAAAGCATTTGCGCCACAGCAGGCCGAAGACCTGGAGGTCAGTGGTCAACTTAATTATGGTCAACACAAATTGATAAGTAACTGGATGGGGCTTTCGGCAAAAAAAGATCGTTTACAAATAGTGGCTGGTGTCAGTAGCAATCAGTCTGATGGAGAAACCATTGAAGAACGCATCTTTGAAGTAGCTGAAGGAGATACTACAACCTTAGAAGCATACAATAATTTCTTTGATATAAAAACGATCAGTACGGCGCTGTCCTATCAGCTTTCTGAAAAAATGCAAATCAGTGCTCGCTCTGCTTACGATTACAGAGACTTCAGTGCGCGTTATTTTTACACGACAAATCCTTTTGATAAATCCACAGAGACGACTAGGACTTGGTGGAATCAAATCCAACTCAATCGTTACCACGACAAAGGAAAGACGGATCTGAACATTGCGCACAAATACAATACAGATCGCTTTGTTTTCAGCCCTGACTTTTCATCTACAAATGAGCACGTCACCAATTTTTTGAATATCCAATTGAATCATCTGCATCGCATCAACGAAGACCTCTCTGTCCAAGTTGGCCTCCAAGCAGACCAAAGAAGCATAGAAAGTAATGACCGAGGTGATCACGAAGATTGGCATGCTGGGGCTTACGTCATGGCTGCTTACAATCCAATAGCAAATCTTACTTTGAACGCAAGTGCAAGAGTAGACTATGATGAAAACTATGATCTCGAATTTTCTCCACAAGTCAATATCGCTTATCAATTAGAGCCACTGGTGATTAGAGCTGCCGCAGGACGAAGTATTCGAGCTGCAGATTATACGGAGCGTTTTGTTTCTACCAATTTAGAAAACTTAACTCCAGGAAGAAGCCTTGGAAACCCAGATTTACTCGCAGAACAAAGCTGGTCTGAAGAACTAGGAGTTGACGTGAACCTCACTTCTTTTTGGCAAGTAAAAGCCACTGGATTTTTCCGACAATCATCTGAGTTGATTGATTATGTTGCGACTAATTCCAACGACATACCTCGAAACGAAAACTTAGCGGAAAACGAAGACTACTTTTTAGCAACAAATATTACAGATGTAAATACCAACGGTTTTGAATTAGAGTCTTGGCTAAATTTAAATTTCGGAAAAGCTAATTTGCTTTGGACCACAGGATACACTTACCTAAAAACAACGAATGAAGAAGACGTGGTTTCTGTTTACATTTCCAGTCATGCAAGGCACTTAGTAAATACCTCTGCGATTTTTTCCACTCCTATATTTGAAGCGGCCCTTACGGCCCTATACAAAGTTCGTGACCCACGCGCTGCTGCTGCCATCAATACCAATTTAGCAGATGATTATCAACTTTGGAATCTTCGCCTCGAATGGAAAGTGCTACCACAGTTCGGATTGAATGTCCAAGTACATAATCTCTTTGATGAAAACTATCAGAATATCTTAGGCGCTCCGATGCCTGGGCGTTGGATAATGGGTGGATTGCGGTTTGATCTTTAGTTTAAGGTTGATGGGGCAGATAAGGTTGATGAGGTAGGTAAGTTTTTCCCGCTGACGTGAATAAATTTTAAATGATTTTCGTTCTCAATACCACATAATATTTTTACCTTATCAACCTTATCAACCTTATCAACCTTATCAACCTTATCAACCTTATCAACCTTATCAACCTTATCAACCTTATCAACCTTATCAACCT
>JBGCDT010000187.1:0-6621 GCA_045105695.1 Saprospiraceae bacterium
ATAATCATAAGCCTCTTTTTCTGTTTCACATTGCATACAATCTTTTACTTTTGCGAAAGCAGGTCTATCCACTTGAGTGTAAATTTTATTAGGCTTTTTTACAAAACCCTTACGTCTTGATCTCCTTGAGCTTCCAGTATACCAACCACCGCCACTGCTCATATTCAAAGCGAAATCACTGGCTAAAACCTGCGAAGGCTTTCGAAAATGGTAAATTGCTTCTTCCTTTTTATTTTTATCTACACCTACAAAACGACGTTCATCGACGTATGAAACGCCGCCACCAACTGAAGCTGGAAAGCCACCGGTAGTGATTTGCATTTGTTCAATATCATATTCATTAACATTGATCGCTGACACCCGAATACCATCTACATAAAAGGTGGTAGCACTAGCTCGACTTCCCTTGACATACAAGGGATCTCCTTCATCCATCTGACTCATACCAGCAGTAGCTGCGGCAATAGCAGAAATACTTTTAGTTGCAAATTTTCCGATGTCTTCACCTCTCACTATCGATCCCTGTGTTGTATTATCTTGCTCTATCAACGGGACTTTATAATCCACGACACAAATTTCATCCAGACTCATTCCAGTTCCACCAGACTTCACAACCCTTCCATAACTGGCAGCTACTTCTTCACCAGCCAGCTGTGTAGAATTTTTTTTCTTTTTCTGAGCTAGCAATTTACTGTTAGCCAGTTCTTCAGATTTCGTTTTCATTTTCTCTATGGTGCCTGTTGGAGCATCTTCTTTCGTAAACAATTTTCTACTCAGGAAAAGTCGCTCTTTCGGCCAGATCATTACTTTTTCAATTTGGTAAGTTGGCAAACCACTCCGTTTGAATTGCAAAGTATAATCTCCTGGATTTAATTGATTGAAAACAAACTCTCCTTTATGATTTGCGTAGGATGTCCAAGAATTCCCTTGATCATTCTGAAGAACAATAGCTGTCCCTGAAGCAGTTCTATTCGTAGGCAAGAATACCGTCCCAGACAATTCACCCGGCTCATCAGCCATTATAATTTTAAAATCTGATTTGTAACTAACAATGCTTTTACGTACAGTTCGAAATTCGCCATATTCAACTTGAAGTTCGACACCTTTATCTTGAAGTTGAAGATTGTTAATTTCAAAAAATCCATCTTTATCAGTACTAGCTTCCAAGTTTTTTCCAACGATGTTAAGCTTAGCATTCACCAGCGGATTATTATTTCCATCTACTACTTGGCCCGCTATAACACATTGTTCTTTCACTTCCGTAAAAGCCATTAGTTCATCACCTAGTACCGCCTTCCAATCGTATCGTCTCCACCCCTGTGTCATCATCAGATGATCTAAAGCAGTGATTGCTTTTTCTTCTTCTTTATCAAAATAAAAATCAGGTTCTTCTATCTGTCCTTTGAGTTCTGACTCTAAAAACAACTTAGACAGAATATGTCCTTGTTTATCATCCGCAAAAGTCAGGAGCTTTTGATCCGCAACGCTTAGTGCAAAATTTCCGGAAACGGGATTCCCCAAGTGGTCTTTAACACTGATATCCATCTTGACTTTTTCTCTGGGGCTGTATTGTTTTTTATCGGTTTTAACTTCGATATCCAGTTGTTTATGCGGATTGATAAAAACCAGTCGTTCAGCAGCAATGTTCTCTGATTCGTCAAATAAAGTAAGTCTACTGATTCCCATTGGAAAATCTGCCGTAGGAATTATCACCTTAGATAAACCTCTGACTACTGCCTTTTCAGAAAACAAAATCTGATCTGCTGATTGCGCAACTAAGTGAAAAGACTGAGTCCGTGTTGCTTGTATTTCGACGGTAAGATTCTCAAACGTTTGTTCAGCTACTCCTAAGCTCAGACCTCTGAGTGCAATTTCAGGGAGTTTATATTTTTTGGAAATCCCTTCTGGCTTTGTAATTTTAGCGGTGTAAGCGTTTCCTCTTTCGGGCCACAACTTAGTAACTCCCATCCCCATTTGGTAGCTCTCAAAACTAGCGACTTCCTCTCCTTTATTATTTAAAATAATGCCTTCAACATCTGCTGGTTTTCCAAATTCATTTAATGCTTTGAAGGCAACGTTGGAATGAAGTCCAGCGATAGCCTGCCCTCCTTCTGGGAAAAATTGTAAATCAATATTATTCAAAGTAATTGGGATGGCCCTGGAGATGGACTCTGTTTGTCCTTTGTTTGGAATCAGGATTTGCAGTAAACCATCAGCCGTTTTCAAATCTTCTGGCAAGTCGAAGATGACATCTGCTTTCCCTTCAAAATCTAAAGTCGATTTTCCTTTCGTAATTTTCTTTCCTCCAACCGAAACGATATAGGAGAACTCGCGAAGGCGCAGTACTTCGTCTTCTAAATCTTTAGCTTCCAGGTTGGCAGTAACAGTGGCACCAGGTCCGTAGGCTTTTTTCTCAAAGTCCAGTTTCATCATCAAGTTCGGAAAAACAACCGCCTGCACCTGAATGTCTCTTTCAAAAAACACCTCTGTATTCTTTTGCCATTTTGTATACGCTTTGATCTTATAAATCCCCCCAACATCAGGTGGCAGATCAAAAGCACCATTCACATTTCCGTTAGTTGCAATCAAAGGTTGTCGCTCAATGACACTTCCTTTTGGGTTAATTAGTTCAACGTATAACAATTCACTTACATGATCAGAAAGAAAATTATCAGCATTACGAATCCAACCCGAAAACCAGATTCTTTCATCGGGTTTATAAAAGTTTCTATCCAATTGCAGGTAGACTTTTTCTTCTTGAAAGTGACTACTAAAATTCGATAACTGCTCTTGTAATTTTTCAATAAAAGAATCAATGAATGTTGCCTTTTCTTTTGCTGCGGAGAGGAATAAAATAGCGATGAAAAGTGTCGCTGTTCCTTTGATGAATTTCTGTTTGTCCATAATCATAACTTTAGAGCGTTGAAAAAAAGGGGCTGGGGTTTTAGTTTCATCAATTGATAGGGTCTTATTGCACATTCCAAATGTGTACATTTATTTGGCAAGTGGAAAGGGAAAACGTGTGAATGAGGGTTTTGGCTTTAGGAATGGAACTTCTGAGTTGAGCAGTAATATTTGATTTTGTCTAGCGGTTGTTAATGTCGTTTGAATTAGAACGATTCATTATATTTTAAAGAATAGGATTCTAAAACAAAATCAAGGCATTGAATTTTGAAATAAAACAAAGGTTTGCAAAAACATAAGGTGTGACCAAATGTTTAATTCGCAGAAATCGGATAACATAAAACATTTAGACAACAGACTGTTCCTATGGAACGCAATGACGCACCATGAACATGGTGCTATAGACAGATTGTCCCGATGAGACATTTTACCTCTAATTAATCCTATATTTGCACCCTATTCTGAGTAAAACAATCAACAAACGCAATGGCTAAAATTTCAATAAATATAAAAGAAGGGAAAGTAGAGCGCGATAGCAATATTATCATCGGTATCGACCTGGGTACCACAAATAGTTTGGTCGCATACATTAAAGACGAAAAACCTGTGGTCGTTTACGACGATCAAGGGAAAAGCGCTTTGGTTCCTTCCATCATTCATTTTAACGAAAGTAACAAAGTAATCGTCGGAGAAGAGGCCAGACAAAAGTTAGTGGAACAACCGCAGCGAACTATTTATTCTGTAAAACGACTCATGGGAAAATCTTATGATGATCTTAGAAAAGTACAGCAGTATGTGGGTTACGACATTATTGATGAAGATACGGACAGCTTAGTAAAAGTGAAAGTCGATGATCGCTACTTCTCTCCTATCGAATTGTCTGCGGAGGTACTGAAAGCGTTGAAGGCTCGAATTGAAAAAGCCATAGATGCGAAGGTTAGCAAAGCAGTGATTACGGTTCCAGCTTACTTCAATGACACGCAGCGACAGGCGACTCGTGATGCAGGTAAGTTGGCTGGTTTGGATGTTCTTCGGATTGTGAATGAACCAACGGCTGCTAGCCTTGCTTACGGCATTGGCCTCGATCCAGAGGACAGTCAAACGGTGGCTGTTTATGATTTGGGAGGTGGAACTTTCGATGTTTCTATTTTGCAAATTCAGCAAGGGATTTTTGAGGTACTTTCTACCAATGGTGATACGTTCTTAGGAGGAGACGATGTGGATGGTTTGATTATGGAAAACTGGATTGAGGACTATAGTTTGGACAAAGCCAGAATCAAAGAAGACAAAAGCTATCAGCAGGAATTGCGCTTACTGGCAGAGGAAGCAAAGAAGACATTGAGTAGCGAAAAACAATTTAGTGGAAGCCTCGACGGACAAAAACTAGAACTTGATTTACTAGATTATAACAATATAATTACGCCCCTTATAGATCGTACGATTTCGCACTGCAAGCAAGCGTTGAAAGATGCTAAAAAAACAGTGAAAGAAATTGACCAAGTGGTGATGGTCGGAGGTTCGACACGTATTCCGTTGATCAAACACTTAGTTTCTGAATATTTTGGAAAACCAGTGAATGACAATGTAAAGCCTGACGAAGTAGTTGCCATTGGAGCTGCGATTCAGGCAGATGTTTTAGCAGGGAATCAGCGCGAAGTATTATTGTTAGATGTAACGCCTTTGTCTTTAGGGATAGAAACGGTTGGTGGTTTGATGGATGTGATCATCCCTAGAAATTCCAGAGTACCTAATAAAGCCGGACGACAATACACGACCTCTATAGATGGACAGGCGAACCTGAAGGTTTCTGTTTATCAAGGAGAACGAGATTTGGTGGAACATAATCGAAAACTTGGAGAATTTATTTTACGCGGCATTCCACCAATGGCTGCGGGGCTTCCTAAGATTGATATTCAGTTTGTACTTGATGCAGATGGTATCTTGAAAGTAAGCGCTGCGGAGTTGCGTTCTAATACAAAACAGGAAATTGAAATTCGTTCCCAGTACGGCATGAGCGAGGAAGACATGGCAAAAATGCTAATTGATTCTATTCAAAATGCAGAATCAGACATGAACGTGCGCGCATTGTTAGAAGCCCGAAACGAAGCTAATAATATTATTCTTTCTGCGAATAAATTTATTAAACAGAATGAGGAAATATTGACAGATGAGGAGAAAACGGAAATCCAACGTTTGACGGATGATTTACGTAAGACTGTTGAGGGGAAAGATAAAGATGCTATTAATCAGGCGATGGAGGTATTGAATACCTATACGACTCCGTTGGCACATAAAGTGATGGAGTTGACGATTTCGGAGGCGATGCGGGGAAAGAAAGTGGATTGAAATCGGTTACAGGTGACTGGTTGACGGGTATCCGACTGGACGTATTATTCTAAGTGTTTTATAATCTAAATATTTACTTTATCTAAATTTATGATTGTAACATTTAAAAAATTATTTGGCGGTGAAGGTTACTACGCAGAGATTGTAGTTTCATTGATTGAATCGATTAGTGCAGAATCGCAAATAGTTGATAACTGTACATGGGCTAATCAAAAAGCTATTCACAATAATATCAATTTAGGTCCTGGGCATTTGGAATGGAAAAAATATGTTCTAAAAGGTATGGAATATGCATTAAGAAAAATAAGGTATAACAATACAATTAAAATAAGTTTAGATGATTTAACTGGCCATATCTTACACACGAGTAATAGCACAATGTATGCAGTTGGAATAATTTCAGTCTTCAAACTGCTAAGTATAGACATTAGAGAGACCGATCACAACTCAATTAATAATTTAGTTAAAGGATCTAGGAGTTTCAATTCCAAAGTTAAGATTGAAGATTTTCAAATCTCAGAGTATTAAAAATAGACCACATGAAACCGATATATCTGCTCCTCCTCGCTCTCCTCCTCCCCCTCCTAACCCACGCCCAATCCAAAGCACAACTAAAA
This sequence comes from Saprospiraceae bacterium, assembly GCA_045105695.1. GTDB lineage: Bacteria > Bacteroidota > Bacteroidia > Chitinophagales > Saprospiraceae > CALGLS01. The sequence continues at coordinate 5,868 of JBGCDT010000187.1, forward strand.
GAAGAAATCGCAAAAGTAGTCCACTTTGATACGAAGATTACGCATGACGAAATCCCTGGTTACGTCATTGGGATTATCGTTGGTGATTCTATGTTTACTTATGGCTATGGACAGATTGCAAAGGAGATTGAGCAAGTTCCTGATGAGAATAGTTTATTTGAGGTTGGCTCGGTGACTAAGTTATTTACAGCTTCATTGGCAGGGCTGCTCGCAGACGAAGGGGTGTTCAGCCATGATTCGCCTTTGAATGATTGTTTGCCAAAGAAATATAGAAATTCAAAACTGGATCATGTTACAATAGGTTCTTTACTGACGCATACTTCTGGTCTTCCAAAAATCCCTAATTCGATTGGTCTTTATGAAGAGGAAACAAATAATCCATATGCGCATTACTCCAAGGAGTTGTTATTAGACTATTATTCAGACTTTGTACCTGAGACACAATACCTTCCCGTTTCCAGAAAGAAGAAAAAAAGAAAGGCAAAAAAGGCAAAACCGTCAGAAAAACTAAAAGAAAAACAAGTCGATTATATTTATAGTCATTTAAATTATGCTTTGTTAGAAGTAGCGATGGAGCATGTCACCGGACAGACTTATGAAGCTTTGATGCAAGATCGAGTTTTCAGTAAGGTAGGAATGCACCAGTCCTTGACTCAGTGTACATCCGGGGAAGAAGCAGAACGACTTACACCTGGCTACGCGCGTAATGGTCTAAAGGCTGCTCCTAGGAACGTCGCTTCTTTTGGGGGTACTC
>JBGCDT010000188.1:0-5184 GCA_045105695.1 Saprospiraceae bacterium
GGGGTAGATGATGAATTCGATAATGTTATATTCAATACCAGTGGAATGCCCTACGCTTCACTGGCAGCTTTAAAAATAGCTATTCAAAATCCAGCGAACTGGTATGGAGCACAAGTATTGTCTGATGTCACCTATCAAGGCTATTTAAGTGATTTAATGAATCAGGATCTACTACCTGTTGAACTACTAACTTTTGATGCAACTTTAAAGAAAAATATAGTAGAACTTTACTGGTCAACCGCAACAGAGATAAACAATCAAGGGTTCGAAATTCAGCAAAGCACAAATAATAAAGATTGGCAAAGAATTGATTTTGTTGATGGGAAAGGAAACTCAGAAATCATTCAAGAATATCAAGTTCAACATAAAAACCCCGAACAAGGCTTCAATTATTATCGCTTGAAACAGATGGATTACGATGGTGCTTTTGAATATTCTAAAATTCAAGTTGTTCGATTTAATGATACCGATGGTGAAAACGAAATAACTGTTTATCCTAATCCAACCAAGGATTTATTACAAATTGATTTAACTACAGATGCAGATAAAAATAGTACGTGGGAATGTCGAATCTTTAGTCTAACGGGAGAGCTTATTCAGCAAAAATGGATAGATGATGAAGGCGATAGTCTAGACGTAGATGTGAGTACGCTGGAAAAAGGATTTTATATCATCGAAGTAAAAGGAATTGGGAGGAGCCGTGTTGCGAGATTTGTGAAGGAATAATAAGTCCCCTTCTAGTTCTGCTAATACTTAATAGAAGAAATGTAAACCTATCGGTTAGCCCATAAAGTAGGACTGTAAGAGCTAAGTAACCGTACAAAGATTAATTAAATATTTAACACCAAGAAGCACTACTCTGTGAGAGTAGTGCTTCTTCATTTTATAACCACTTGTTATTTTTTTTCAGGAAGAGAATTAATCAATAGGCATTATTAGGTCTTCGATAACTAGTATGTCTGAAAAGTTCCAAACCAATATCTCAATAGATTTTCTTAATTTTGCCGCCCATCTTAAATAGAGATCATCCTACCTAATTTATGAATAGTTGTAAGAAAACAAAAAGTAAAATTCTCTTCTTAGTTTGTTTATTTTTAATGACAAATCATGAGCAACTCTTTGCTAATCAAATAGATAGTTTAGAGAATGAGCTGACCACAGCTACTGGAAAAGAGCGGTTAATTTTACTAGATAAGTTATCCTTAGATTTGAAAAGAGTTGACGTCAAAAGAGCTGAGATGCTCGCTTTGGAAGGGATTGAATTAGCAAAGACGCTACAAGATTCCACTACTCTATATAGTATTCATTTCAACCTAGGAAGTATACTGAAACAACAAAATCGCTTTGAGGAAGGCATAGATCGAGTGATTTCTGGTTTAAACTATTTCAAGAGAAAAGAGCAAAGTAAAAACATTGGGAGAGGAAATGTGCATTTGGCCTCCATTTATTCTTCAAAAGGGGATTATGTATTCGCCGATAGTTTGGCTGCTGCGGCTTTGCTTGATTTGGAGATCGCAAAAGATACCGCACTAATTGCGAGTACACACAATCTACGAGGAACGATTCAATTTTATTCAAAAAATTTTGAAGGAGCAGAGCTTCATTACAATGAAGCTCTGCTCCTTTCGAAGATGATTGATGATACGGAACAAGTATCTTTTCTTTTGAACAATTTAGGAATGGTTCAAAAGAATTTGACGAATTATCCACTAGCATTAGAGTACTATTTTCAAGCCTTGGAATTAGCTGGTGATGAATTAGCTAAAGCAAAGGCATTCAATAATATTAGTAATGTTTACGTAAAACTAAAAGATTGGGAACCCGCTTTGAAGTATCAAAAAAAAGCACTCCAAATCAAGGAGACATTAGGCTTTCCACTTCCGATTGCATATAGTTTAGATAACATTGGAGTGATTTACAGAAAAATGCACAATTATGGAGACGCGCTGGAAAGTTGTCAAAAAGCATTAGCATTGAAGAAAAAAATGGAGGGAGAGGGGAATGCGATAGAAACTACGCTTAATAATATGGGGAATACTTATTTCGGATTAGGAGACTATGAAAGTGCCCTTGACTATTATCAACAGTCACTTGATGTTAGTTTGAAACGAAACGATCAAAAATGGATTGATAGAGCATATTATAACATTGCAAATACAAAATTTAAAGCTCAAAAGTATCAAGAAGCGATACCCCTAGCACTGAAAAGTTTACTATTTGCTCAAGAAAGAAACGACTTAGCTAAACGAATGAGTAGAAATGAGTTGCTCTCAGAAATTTATGAAGCTATGGGCGACCACGAAAAGGCTTTGAAATATGGTCATTCCTTCAACCTGCTAAAAGATAGTATTTATAGTCTTAATAATTTGCGTAGGATAACAGAGTTGGAAAGTGAAAAATCTCAAAAAGAGTTGTTAACTAAAAATGAAGAACTGAAACAAGATGAGCAACATAATTCACTGCAAATTCAACAGTATAAATGGCTTTTATTGGGGGCTGTTTTACTGCTGTTACCAATCAGTTTTTATTTGTTCAAGCAAAAACAAAAAACATCAAGTAAAAAGAAAGAGAGAGCTGAAAAGCTAGAAGCGCAATACTTAAGTGCTCTTCAAAAAGACAACATACTCCAAGATCGATTAGACCAACTAGAGGGAATGATTTTAGCGCAGAGCAAAGAAGGTTCTGTTTCAGAAGTGCCAGATGAAACAACACAAAATCACGCGCCGACGAAGCCACTAACCAGCATGTCTGACTTCCTGATCGAAAATCTCCAAACCGAAAAAGACTGGGCAGATTTTGAACATTACTTTACGCGTGTTCATGCTGATTTTTTCAAAGAATTAAAAACCGCCTTCCCTAGCATTACCCCTAATGAATTGAACTTATGTGCCTTGCTCCGACTCAATCTTCTCAATAATGAAATTGGAGAAATAATGGCTATCAACTACGATAGCGTCCGTCGAGCGCAACTCCGATTAGCTAAAAAAATGGGTATGCCTAACAATGATGCGCTGAGAACTTTTCTACTTAAACTATAAAATTCTTTTTTGAGATAAGCCCCTGATCTTTAGAGTGTTTCAACACTTTACCTCACAATAATCCTATCCTCTTCTATTCCTTACCCGGTTTTATCCGCCTTCCTGACCCGGTCTTATCCGACTTAGAATCCGCTATCATAGGAGAATGAAAATACATTTGTACTTACTTTAAAATAAAAAATTTGTACAAATGAAAAAAATGTTATTTGCGCTTTTATTCGCTTACTTTTCTATTGTCGTCAGCTGTCTAACATTAAATGCACAGACTACTTTGAGTCTTGGAGATATTGCATTTGTAGCTTACAACTCTGATTCTTCCGTACCTTCTGGAACAGGAAACGACCAATTTGGCTTCGTATGTCTGGTTGATATTAGTTCTTCTACTGTCATTAATTTTACAGATCAAGGATGGTTTAATGCTGGAGGTTTTAGGTCAGATCCATCTGAGAACACTATTACTGTTACCTTTTCTTCTGCTCTTACATGTGGTAGCCAAGTATATATCGATGCTGATGGAGGCGTAAAAAACCAAGCAGGTACTACTGTTGGAAGTTATACTGGTACACCATTAAGTTTTGTTATCAGTGGCGATCAAATATTTGCATATCAAGGAAGTGCTCCTGCTGATAATACACCTGCCCAACTCGCAAAGTTTGTTGCAGCTATACATATGAATTGTGCAAGTTGCAGCACTAGCAACTGGGATGGAGACGCGACATCTTCTACAACAAGTGCCAAACCAGCGGTATTTATAGCAACTGGTGCAGGTACGAATACCACCTATTTTTCCTCAGAGGTAGACAACTCAAGGTATGATTGTTCAATAACTGGAGACAACCCTACGGCTATAGCTAATGCTGTATATAACCAAAGCAACTGGGACACAGATAACAGTCAGGGGTTTGCCCCTTTTAACTGTAGTTTTTCGTGCACTGTATTACCTGTTGAATTAGTATCCTTTAAAGCTCAAAAGAGAAAAAATGATGTAGAACTAATTTGGAGAACCGCATCAGAACTCAATAATTTTGGCTTTGAAGTCCAGCGTAGCGAAGATGGTAAATATTGGAAACATCTTACGTTTGTAGAAGGTATTGGTACAACTAATACTATTCAATCCTATTCTTTTGTAGATACCCAGCCGCTTCTGGGTTATGGTTATTATCGCCTAAAGCAAGTCGATTACGATGGTGCTTTTGAGCATTCTGAAATAAGAACGGTCCGTATTAGCCAGGGAGATAGTGAAATGTCTGTTTTTCCTAATCCAGCCAAAGATTTACTGCGAATTGATTTATCGAAAACAATACGCAAAAATGGCAAATGGGAATATCGAATTTTCAATTTAGCAGGAGCGCTGGTTCAGCAAAAATGGATAGTTCTTGGAAATGGTGATTTAGAATTAGATGTGAGTACTTTAGAGAAAGGATTTTATATCGTTGAAGTGAAGGGAATGGAAATTACCCATGTTGCGAGATTTGTGAAGGAATAAGGAGTTAAAAAAAGAAAAATCAAAATCCCTCGCTCCACTAATAATTAAGCGAATAAGGTTTTAAAAGAATGGCTAAGAGTAGACAAATTACTTTTAGCCATTTTTAAGTTCAACTAATCTCTTCTCTGATTTGGTTTTGAACATTGGAATCAATATCAATTTCATGCTCTCTACTTTTCCTTTAGCGAAAAGCGAAAAGAACGGTGCAATGATGTCAATAACTGTTTTAATTTTGTCGGTCTTTTTTCTAATTGTAATTATATAGCTAGCTTTAAACAGATCAAAGAATGATTCCAAACCAATATCTCAGTAGATTTCCCTAATTTTACTTTCCATTTTTAAACAGAGATTACCGTGTAAAGTCTATGAATACTTCTAAAACAAAAAAGGGCAAAACTCTCTTCATATTTTGTTTATTGTTGATGATAAATCTTGGGCAACTCCTTGCCAATCAAATAGAGGTCTTAGAAAAAGAACTAAGCAAAGCTAAAGGGAAGGAGCGACTAGTACTCTTAAATAAATTATCGTTCGAATTAAAAAAAATCAATACCAAAAGAGCTGAAAAATTAGCTTTAGAAGGGATTGAATTGGCAAAGACGTTAAAAGACTCAACTACTCTATTTACGATTTCGTACAATTTAGGAGGAATTCTAACTTCAC
>JBGCDT010000189.1:0-7951 GCA_045105695.1 Saprospiraceae bacterium
TAAGTTCCTGATAGGTGTCAGCCACACATTTTCAAGTGAGTTTCCCTTATGACGATAAATCGTCGAGGTGAGTAAGTTCTGGTAGGTTAATTATAATCTGTTGAATTATAGAGTACGGGTCTTAAAATTGATTAGTTGCAGAAAGTTTTCAATTTCAATACATAAATATTTACGTAATATGTAACTTACCCTAAAGAGGGTATAAACAGCTGATTAATGTAGTTTTATACGGAAAATAAGTAATTGAGATTCTTATCAGATAGAATATCTAAGCTTCCTCTTTTTTTGATTGATTTCCTAGAATTTTCAAATCCCGATTTACGGCGATGCTGGCGTTTAGCTCAAAGCCTACTAAAAGAATAAAAGCGTTCAATTGAATCCATAGCATGATGACAATGATGGTCCCGATGTAACCATACAATTGGTTATAGGTATCAAACTCTTTTACATAAAATGAAAAGATCAAAGAAGTCAAAATCGAAAGAATAGTTGCCAAGGTTGCTCCAGGCGAGAACAAAGAAAATCTCCGAATGGTAGAACAACCATAACGATAGATCAAAGCAATTCCAAAGTAAAATAAAGCAATAACAACCAACCATCGTAAGGCTTGTAGCAAAAAGCCTCCAAAGGAGTCAATGGCGAAATAATCCAAAACGACATTCATTAGTATCTGTCCTAGCACTACTAAAAGTACAGAGATTAAAACTAAACCGGCAATGAGCAGGGTAAGATTGATGGCCACCATTCGTTTTCGCCAACCACTCCTTTTTCTAAAGGTAGACTGATAGGATTTTTCAAAACCTCGCATCATGGACATCATTCCATTCGACGCAAAAAAGGTCGCAAAAATAAAACCCACAGACAAAAGCCCAGGACGTGGATTCATAGCAACATCTGCTATCGTATTGAAAACACCAACGGGTATGAATTCTTCGAATTGCATTTTCAACTGTTCCAACAGCGCACCTGTATTTTGCATATCCAAAATCTCCTGATTTTTAACAACTATATATTTGAATATATACCGTTGCATATAAGGCAGCAACGTTAGCAAGGATAAAATGAATGGAAACAAAGAAAGGAAAAAACTGAAGGCCATAGAATTGGCTCTGGTAATCAGCGCATGTTGTTTGATTTCATGTAGAATAAAAACCGTCACATCATAGATCGGCACCCCAAAGAAGCCAGGAAAGGATCTCTCCTTCGACCAATCCAACACGGCATTGACTGCTGGATGTTCTATGATTTTCTGTTGCAATTTTTTTAGCATGAAATAGGTATCGTTCAGGTGATTGCTTCGACAAAAATAGATATTTACTTTAAGTCCTCTTTTACCACTCCCTTTTTCACTACAATTTCTTTCCAGCTCACTGCAAATTCTTTCACCAGCTCCACTACCCTACCCACATGCGTGTCAGAAATAAAAACTTGCCCAAAGTCTTTTTCAATCAGCAGCTCCAACAATTGACGAACTCGATTCTTATCTAGTTTATCAAAAATATCATCGAGCAAAAAAATGGGCGTCTCCTCTTTTCGTTCTTTCAGCAAATCATAGAGCGCCAGTTTCAATGCCAAGACATAAGATTTTAATTGTCCCTGAGAAGCATATTTTTTCAGTTCATAATCCTTGATTTCAAAAATCAAATCATCCTTATGAACTCCTATGGTTGTTCGCGCCAGTATGCGGTCCTTCTCCTGAGCATTGCGCGTCATTTCCATAAAATCGCCCTCTGCTAATTGAGAACGATATCGGCAGTTGACTGTTTCGACTCCTCCAGAAATGTGCGCATAGTATTTTTGAAAAACGGGCAACCAGTCTTTAATGAATTCCTTCCGCTTTTGAAAAATCAATTTTGCAGGAGCTTCCATTTGCTCCGTGTAGGTTTGTAACAACGCCTCGTCATGCCGTTGTTGTCGAGCCATTTGTTTGAGCGCAGCATTTCGTTGTTTTAGCAAAAGCTGGTACTTAGAAAGTGCTTGTAAATATGCCCGATCCATCTGCGCCAGTGCGGTGTCCATAAATCGACGACGCAGTTCAGAACCTTCTGTCGCCAGCCGAGTGTCATCGGGTACAATCATCACCACAGGTATCAAACCGATGTGCTCCGTTAGTTTTTTGTAAGGAACGCCGTTTCGTTCCATCACTTTCTTTTTGCCCCTAGGCAACTTGGCAACAATTACCTCTGCCTTTCCATTCGCCTGAAAATGTCCTTCCAGTCGTAAGAAATCCTGATCGTGTTGGATGATGTTTTTATCGGGTAAAGAGAAATGGCTTTTGCACATCGCGAGATAATGGATGGCGTCGAGAAGGTTGGTTTTGCCTACACCATTTTGACCAACGATACAATTGAGTCGCTTGTCAAATTCAAAAACCGCGTTTGTATAGTTTTTAAACTGAGTTAATTTGAGTTGGTGTATCTGCAAAAGAGTGCTTGTGTTTCTAGTTTGGAAAAGGTGAGTGGCAAATATAACTAATTTTCAATTTTGGCTAAAAGCCAAATTGCTCGGAGAATGCTGAAGCATTCTTCCGAGTCAGCTCGTGGCTTCCTGGCCACTTCAATAAAGCCTTATAATATAACCGGCCAGGAGGCCGGAAGCTGACTCGTGATGGATGCTTCAGCATCCAACGAGCTTTTAGTTTTTGTTTTCAGCAGCCAAAACTTCTGCCACTACAAACGTACTTCCACCTACATAAATCAAATCCTTAGTGTTCGCTTTTTCCTTCGCCGCATCCAAAGCCTCTTTCACAGAATTACAAACAAGCCCCTTCAAACCCAGCCCAGCAGCCTTCCCCTCCAAAACCACAGCATCCAATCCCCTGGGAATATCAGCTTTACAAAAGTAGTAAGTCGCCTCCTTGGGAAAGAACTGAAGCATTTTTTCCACCTCCTTATCATTCACCATTCCGAGGACGATATGTAGCTCATTGAAAGTCATTTTATCTAAAGCCTCCATTGCGTAAGTCAATCCGCTTTCGTTGTGGGCGCTGTCGCAAAGTACAGTTGGTTTTTCTTGAAGGACTTGCCAACGACCTTGGTACTTCGTGAGCTCTCTCAACTTGGGCAAGCCATTTCTGATGTCGTATTCTCTAATCATTTTGAAAAGATCCAAGTCATTCAGACTTTCAATACATTGAAAAAGGGTAGCTATATTTTTCTCTTGGAAAGGCCCTTGTAAGTTTACACGAATGTCATTATAACAAGCTTTGCCATTTCTATAAATCGTAAAAACAGAATCTCCTGCAACTTCCTTTTTCAATTCTGCTCGATAATTCTGATCTGCAAAAGTAATCTCCGCTCCGACCGCTTTCGCTTTCTCCTCAAAAACAGAAACCACCTCTTGCTGCGTCTCTCCTATCACCACAGGAACATCCGGTTTTATAATCCCAGCCTTTTCCGCAGCTATCTTTGGTAAAGTATCTCCAAGCATCGCCTGATGATCAAAACTGATATTGGTAATCACAGAAATATCCGGACGGATGATATTCGTAGAATCCAAGCGACCACCCAATCCCGTTTCAATAATCGCAATATCAACTTCCTCTTTTGCAAAATAATCAAAAGCCATGGCAACTGTTATTTCAAAAAAGCTGGGTTTGATTTCTTCAAAGTGTGCTTTGTTCTCATTAACGAAATTGACCACCGCTTCTTCGGAAATGTATTCTCCGTTCAGTTTTATCCGTTCCCGAAAATCGACATAATGTGGCGAAGTGTACAAGCCTACTTTGAGGCCACGGGTTTGATAAAGCCCTGCGATGAGATGTGCGAGCGTACCCTTGCCATTCGTACCTGCGATGTGAACAGAGTTGAATTCATCATGTGGATTGCCTAGTTTTTCGCAGAGCAATTTGATGTTGGTCAGGTCTTTTTTGAAAGCAGCTTTGCCCTGACGTTGGTACATGGGCAATTGCTCGAAAAGATAATCCAGCGTTTCTTGGTAGGAGGTCAATGTGTGATTCATGGAGAAAACAATTGTAATAAAAAAAGAGCAGCCGCAAAGCTACTCTTTTCATTATTATTATTCCATATGTGAATTGCAAAAATCTATTGCAATTGAAATCTATAGGTAATCGTTCCGCACTGTGTGTCTGCGTCAGATTTATCAAATTTGTATTTCTTCGCATTAGCAATGGCTAACTTTTGAAGCTTTGTACTTTGAGTCGTAGAACCACTCAACTTAGGCGTCGCGGAAAGAACCTTTCCATTTCCATCTACACATACTTTGACGTTCACGGTTCCTACTTCCTGGAAGTTACCACTGATGTTGCCTGGTCGTTGAAAACCTCTGTTACCAAAACCACTCACCGCTCCGTTTCCTTTTCCGATTCCATCCAAGATACTTGAGTTTGGATCTCCGTCAGGGTTTCCAGCATTACCAGAGGTACCCGAAGTTCCCTGACTTCCAGAACCAGAGCCTTGTCCGTCGTTATTATTGAAAAGGTCGCTGATACTGTTTTTCTTTTTATCGAACTCAGCTTTCTTTTTTGCCTCTGCATCTGCTTTTCTTTTTGCTTCCGCATCTGCCTTACGCTTGGCTTCACGAGCAGCATCTTGTTTTTTCTTTTCCGCAGCGTCTTTGATTCTCTTTTCTTTTTCTTTCTTTTTCTTCAAGGCAATCTCCTTAGAGTTATCGTCTGTATTGAGCTTTTTATTTTTTTTTTTCTTAGGTTCATTTGGTTCTTCTTTAGGTTCTTCCACTTCACGTTCATCCAACTCTTCTTCAGCCTGAGGTTCTTCTACTTCTTCTGGAATTACTTCCGCAATTTGAGCAGGACCAGGTTCCTCTTCTCCCTGACCAACATCTGGCTCACCAAATGAGACCAGCACTCCAGCCTGCCCAGGAGGCGGCGTAGGGAATGTCAATAACGGTAGAATGCAAAGGATAACCAACACCGCATGAAGAACGATGCTAGCCACTAAACCTTTCTTCTTATTTTCTTCTTCCTGATGCAAGGTCGTATCCATGATATTTGATTTAGAATGTTCTTAAAATGGGGTTGTAAAGGTAAGATGGATTTCGATTGAGTTTCGGTGTGTTTGTTTTCTTATTTAACGAAGTCTTGCGGTTGGTAGCTTATTGCTTTAACGGAAGTTGTGTTTTAATTAACTTTCTTCAATGATCGTTGAATGATCGAATGAATGAATTTTGAATGATTGAATGGCACTCAATTCTTAAGCTCCGCGAACTACTACTATAGAACGAATCAATCCTTCAATCCTTCGTCCCTTCAACACATCACTCCTCTGTCGCCAAAATAGCATTGATCTGATACCGCATCGCAATGTCCATAATTGCTACTACAGCTTCCACAGGTGCTTTGTCGTCAGGAGAAATGGTGATTGCTACATTTTTATCTGAACGTTTCAAGTTACGCAAGGCACTTTCAATCTTAGACAGCTTGCTCTGCTTACCATCTAAGAAGTAAGTTCCTTTTCTATTGATCGCAACATCCGTTGGTGTAGAACTGATAGACGTAGAAGAGCCTTTACCTGGCAACTTCAAGTTCAGCGCATTTGGCGCAACCAAGTTAGAAGTCAACATGAAAAAGATCAACAACAGAAAGATGATATCTGTCATAGAGGACATGTTGAACTCTGCTTGAACTTTTGATCTTTTTTTGATACCCATTTTTTGAAAACTTTTAACTGTTAACTCTTGACCTTTAACTGCACTCAATTCTTTGAGAACTGTTAACCACACTCAATATTTTGAGAACTTTTAACTGTTGACTTTTAACCTTTAACTGCGCTCAGTTCGCGTTTAGCCCACGTACCACTTCGGTCGAAGGAAGTTAATAGTTAACCGTTAAAAGTTTCATCACCCTTTCGGCGAAGTCGCCAATATTGCTTTCATCCGCAACTGCTTCGCCACATTCATGATATCCGTTACTTTGGAAAATGGAACACCTACTTCTGCTACAATAGTAATAGTCGCATTAGCGCGATCCTCTTGCTCTGCTAATTCTTTTCTTACGGCTCCTGACAAACGTCCCATTGTAATGCTCTCTCCATTCAGTTTCATATCTCCATTTTTAGCCAAAGAGACAGCAATGGAAGTTGGTGCAACTGTAATAGAATCCGACTGTGGTAATTCCAAGTTGTCGATCTTCACAAAATTTGCGGTAAGCATAAAGAAAATCAACAACAGGAAGATAATGTCTGTCAATGAAGACATACTAAACTCCGCACTGACTTTTGATCGTTTTTTTAAACCCATTGTTTTGGACTTTTAACTGTTGACTTTTAACTGCGCTTAGTTCGTTGGAAACTTTTGACTTTTAACTGTTGACTATTAACAGCGCTAGAAGGAAGGTTAATAGTTAACAGTCAATAGTTAACTGTTAACTCGGCTCCTGCAATAAATCCATAAACTCAACTGTCGTTCTTTCCATTTGGAAAACAACTTTATCTACATTGGAAACCAAAATATTGTATCCAACGAAAGCGAAAATACCAATTGCCAAACCAAAAGCCGTTGTAATCAGGGCTTGGTAAATACCACCTGCAAGAACGTCTGGAGTTACATCTCCTGCTGTTGCCATTTTATAAAAGGCTAGGATCATACCTGTTACCGTACCAAAGAAACCGATCATCGGAGCGGCACCGGCGATACTTGCGAGGCTGGAAAGGTTTTTCTCTAGTTTGAATATCTCAAGGTTACCGACGTTTTCAATTGCAGCATCAATATCACGAAGCGGCTTTCCGATACGCATCAATCCTTTCTCTACCATTCTGGCAACTGGCGTATCTGTTGTCTGACACAAAGCTTGTGCAGCTCTGATGTTTCCAGCTCCTACGTTTGCACGAATGTTATTCATGAAGTTTTCATCAATTTTCCCAGCCTTTTTGATGGTTAGGAATCTTTCGACAAATATGAAAATAGCGATCACGGAAAGGATCAGCAAAATAGAAACGATTGCGATCCCCATAGGACCTCCTTCTACGACAATGTCTAATAAACTCTGGCTGCCAGTTGTTTCCTCGTCTGCTGCCTGGAATAACAATAGTGTGTTGAAATTCATCTTTTTGATTTTAAGTTTGTCTTGTGTTGATTAAGAGCGATTTATGAATATGAAAAGACTAACGCCCTTTAAAAGCCCCAAATTATTAATACCCTTTCTATTTTTATAGTTTTTACCAATAATTTTAACAGTTGTTTGGTAAAAGGAAATTTTTAGTTGGTGAAAATTTGTTGTAATTGTATTGTTAGAAAATTGCAGAACAGCTATGAGCTTAGGTTTTCTATAGTATTCAGACCTTTTGAAATCGAACAGGTTTAATTATATTTGCGAATATTCGCTCAATTGCTTTCGCCAAAGCTCAACAAAAGTTAATAATTCGCGTTTAAAATTTAGCTAATCAAAATAGCATTCTGTTTCAACAAACAGAGATCAATCAAAACATTTCATTCACCTAATAAAACCTGCTATGGATAGTAACCTCACCGCAGAAAAAAAGAATCCTTCCACTGCGCACAGCAAGGAATTCAATCCTCGAATTAAGAAAGTAGCCGTTCTCGGTTCTGGTGTCATGGGCTCCGGCCTCGCCTGTCACTTCGCCAACATCGGTCTCGAAGTATTAATGTTAGATATAATACCTTTCGACATCAAAGAGGAGGACAAAAGCAATCCTAAAGTCCGCAACAGCATCGCCAATAACTCCTTGGCCGCTGCCCTCAAATCTAAACCAGCTCCTTTATATAAAAAGGGTTTTGCCAGTAGAATCAAAACGGGAAACTTTGATGACGACATCTCTGCCATCAGCGACTGCGACTGGATCATAGAAGTTGTGATAGAAAGATTAGACATCAAAAAGCAGGTTTTTGAAAAGGTAGAAAAGCATAGAAAGAAAGGTTCATTAATCAGTTCCAATACTTCTGGTATTCCAATTCACCTGATGACGGATGGTCGCTCTGATGATTTCAAAGCACATTTCTGTGGAACGCATTTTTT
>JBGCDT010000190.1:0-3307 GCA_045105695.1 Saprospiraceae bacterium
AAAAGTGAAGATTAAAAAAAAGGTGGAAATCTGAAATAGAAGAGTTTTGTTTTTCATACTTAATATCAGTTCGTAAATAACGACTATGATAATAAAGATATCAATTTTAGCGGAGGACTAAGGTTACTTTGTAGCGTTTAATAATTCAGTTACTGATTTGTCTAAATTTAATGATTCCTCAAATTCAATCTTACTACCTTCCCTCACACCCAACATCCCCCTCCCCAAATCAAACTACTCCTGCTCCTCCACCACAAACCACCCTCGCTCCGACAGCAACCTCCCAAGATACTCCTGCTCCGTCTGCCCTGGTGTAGGAACTAAAATTGCTTTTTTCTGTAAGGCATACAAATCCATAATTGTCGTATAACCAGATCGCGCAATGACAACTTCTGCTGAAGCAATCGCCTTGGCTAAATCATTAGCAAGCAAGTGACCAACAATATCAATATTCTCCTTCTGAAACAGAGGTTGGCGATCCATCATCTTCCCACGAACTACTAGAAACCGATAGGGTAAATTTTTAGCTTGTTGCAAGATTAGTTTTTCTAATCGAGTGCGCTGAGGTTCAGGACCAGAAAGAATGACGATTGCATCATATTTTTTCTTAACTTTAATTGCTTCCATTCTTGACAAAGGACCAATATATTTAACACTTGCTACTGGCGAAGGATGCGACAAATCACCCGAAAGCCCAGGGGCTTTCTCAAAATCAGGAACCCAGCAAAGATCAAATCGACTCAATATTTTTTTATTCCAAAAAGCAATCACCTTTTCCGCTAAGGAAAACGGAGCCATGATGTTTAGCTGATGCGTCATAAAAACATTGTAGGTCTTTGGAGTATAGCAACCAAAGCGATTATCTGAGATCAAAATTTGAACATCCTGTTCCGTCACCAATCGTTGTATAGCCTTTCGCTCCTGCTGGATAGCTAGTACTATTTTTGGAAGTTGTAACAATACATTTACAACCATACTGTCAAAGGGATAACGTACATTATAACTGGGTAGAGAAAAACTAGAAAGCTCTGGAAATTCCTTTTTCAACAACTCTAATGCAGCTCCATCAGAAGCTAACAATACATTTACGTCTTCTTGCAATAGGCATTTTACAATAGGAATACAACGTGTAGCATGACCTAAACCCCAATTGAGTACGGCCACTAAAACAGTTTTATTTTTAGATTGCTTTTGCAAAGTCGTTGATTTCTTATTTAATCTAGTTTAAAAAACCAAAGTTAGCAATTTAGAATTACCGTTTACTAATGTACCTTTATACGAAGACTTAAAAACTAAATGGACTCATCTGATAAAATCATTACAAATCTATGCGAACTCTAGTCATCGGCGGTGGCATCATCGGACTTTCCAGCGCTTGGTACTTACATAGGGCTGGTCACGAGGTCATTGTACTCGACAAAAATAATTTTGAGAACGGTTGCTCTCATGGCAACGCAGGAATGATTGTACCCAGTCATTTCATTCCACTAGCTGCACCTGGAATGATCGCTAAAGGAATCCGATGGATGTTTGATGCCGAAAGTCCCTTCTACATAAAGCCAAGAATGAACCTTGACCTGCTCCGATGGGGCTGGTTGTTTTACAAATCAGCAACTTCCGAAAAGGTAAAAAAAGCAGCCACACTATTACGGGACTTTAATTGGTTAAGCAAACGACTCTACAAAGAAATGGCAGCCGAAGAGTCTATGGATTTCGCCTTTGCGGAAAAAGGAATTCTAATGATTTACAATTCTGAAAAAGCGGAGGAGGAAGAATTAGAAGTAGCTGAGCAAGCCAATGAGCTAGGAATAAAAACTAAAAAACTTTCCTCAGAAGAGCTACAGGGCTTGGAACCTGGCTTTAAATTAAATGCGAAGGGCGCTATTCACTACCCCGAAGATGCGCACCTATCACCAGCTTTACTGATGACTCAGATGAGGACGCATTTATCACAAAATGGTGTTCATTTTCATGAAGGTGTATTGGTAAACGGTTTTGAAAAACAAAAGGGAAAGATATCAGGAGTGCATACCAACAAAGGAATTTATCACGCAGATCAAATCGTGGTAGCTGGTGGTTCCTGGACACCCACCCTCGTAAAAGACCTGGGACTTCGATTGCCTATGCAAGCTGGCAAAGGCTACAGCTTTACCATTCCAAATGCAAAACCAAATCTAAATCACCCCGCCATTCTTACAGAAGCAAAGGTAGCCGTCACTCCTATGGAATCTAGTCTTCGTTTTGCTGGCACTATGGAAATAGCGGGTTTGCATGAAGAGATCAATCAAAATCGAGTGAATGGAATTTTAAAATCTATACCTACTTATTATCCTGAATTAAATTTATCGACAGATAAGATTCAAAAACTATGGTCTGGTTTACGTCCTTGTTCTCCTGACGGATTACCCTATATTGGTAAATGTCCTGATTACGGAAATGTATTGTTAGCAACAGGGCATGCGATGATGGGGTTGAGTCTTGGAGCAGGGACGGGAAAGCTTATTCAAATGCTAGTGGATGGGGAAGATGTTGGCTTGGATTTGAGCTTGATGAGGATTGATAGATTTGGATAAATATTTTTAATTCAATTGGATTTCCAGAGATGCACTTGATCCAAACATGCTCTTGGCTTTTCCAGATAAGCTAGTAGTTCATACCAAAATAAGAATGGCTCTCAACCTATTTTGTTGAGAGCCATTCTTTTATTGAAGATTGATTTTTAATGACAATTCAAGGCATATGAAGCCAAAGACTTATGCAGTTATAGTTTTATCAATCGCTGCGTAATCACTTCTTTTTCTCCATTTATCTGAAGAAAATAAAGCCCTTTTTGTAATCGACCAAGGTCGACACTTTTCTGATTTTCTCCAACTTGCAAGTTTACAGATTCAGTATACACCAATTGCCCCGTTGTACTAACAATATTCAAGTCAAAAGCCCCAGAGCGTTTGGAAAAAACGGAGACATTGGCTTGATCAACAGTTGGATTCGGAGAGATGAGCATCTTTGTCAAATCTTGATTTGCATTGTTGACTGAACTAACTCCAAATTCGGATGCCGTAAATGTAGTGGTAGCTACCCCGTCTCCTTGAGTATTGCCATTACTATTGTTTGCCAATCCTGCTGCATAAAAGGTGACCGCCCCCGATCCTGCTGCTGGTGCAGTCCAATTAAACTCCCAAGTACTAGGATCACCATTTTGATTGTGTTCTATATAAGTTCTTCCGCCTAATTCTGTAGCGTGAGCTGAACTTGGAATAAAAGTCCAAGTACCAATAGTTTCTTCGATTTCATCCAAAGCTACCAT
>JBGCDT010000191.1:0-18433 GCA_045105695.1 Saprospiraceae bacterium
CGATGAGTTGTTTGACAAACTGGTGAAGGTCCGTCATGGAATGGCCCTCAAACTTGGTTATAAAAATTATATCGAACTCGGTTACGCTCGAATGCTACGTTCGGATTATAATGCAGAGAAGGTCGCCAATTATCGCCAGCAGATTTTAGATCATATCGTTCCGTTGACAAATGAACTGTACGACCGACAAAAGAAAAGACTCGGTCTGGATACCTTATATTATCACGACGAAGGTTTCCGATTCCCTTCTGGAAATCCTACGCCAAAAGGAAGCCCCGAGTGGATTGTCGAAAACGCCCAGACCATGTACAAAGAACTCTCAGGTGAAACCGATGAATTTTTCAACTATATGGTTGATAATGATTTAATGGACCTCGTCAACAGAGAAGGAAAAGCAACTGGGGGTTACTGCACCTTCATCAGCGAGCACGGAGCTCCTTACATCTTTTCTAATTTCAACGGAACATCTGGTGATATAGATGTACTGACCCACGAGGCAGGACATGCCTTCCAGGTTTACTCTAGTAAAGACCTTGGGTTGAAAGAATACAATTGGCCCACTTACGAAGCTTGCGAAATTCATTCTATGAGCATGGAGTTTTTTACCTGGCCTTGGATGCAGTTGTTCTTCAAAGAAGATACGATGAAATATAAGTTTGCTCATCTTGCTGGTGCGCTGAAATTTTTACCTTACGGAGTAGCTGTTGATGAATTCCAACACTACGTTTACGAAAACCCGGAAGCCACTCCAGCAGAGCGGAACCAGCAATGGAGTAAGATTGAGAAGAAGTACTTGCCACATCGGAATTACAATGGAAACAGCTTTCTGGAAGAAGGTCGGTTTTGGCAAAGACAAAATCACATTTTCTCCATGCCTTTTTACTACATTGATTATACGCTTGCGCAAATCTGTGCTTTCCAATTTTGGAAAAGAGATCAGGCGGATCATAAGGAGGCTTGGACAAGTTACTTGGAGTTGTGTAAAGCTGGTGGAAGTAAGCCTTTCTTGGAATTGGTGAAATTAGCTGGTCTGAAATCACCCTTTGAGGCGGGTTGTGTGGCAGATGTGGTGGGACCGATTAAGCGTTGGTTGGACGAGGTAGATGATAGTTCTTTTTAGAAACTGTCTTTTTGAAGGCTAAAAAATAACTGCTGGTTTGAGTTGGAAATATATCTTTATTCGGATATTACGTTAAAGCTATGAATGATGTGCTTATGATTTGGAGAAATCCAAGATCAAGTGCAAATAAATTATGAGAAAGAACATCTACTATATCATCCTCTTACTTTTTCTGATGTCCTGTGATAAGGAAACAGAACGGCTGACTGGTTATGAAATACACGGTCTGGATGTTTCTCATTACCAATCCAAAGTTAACTGGGACGAGGTAGCCGCTAACGATATTCACTTCACTTTCGTAAAAGCAACAGAAGGAGAAGAACTAAAAGACAGCCTCTTCGCCAACAATTGGAAAGACTTAAAAAGAGTTGGTATCAAACGAGGAGCTTACCACTTCTTCCGTCCAACTTTGTCTCCACTACAACAAGCCCGCAACTTCATCCAAGCTGTAAAACTCGAACCAGGGGATCTACCTCCCGTCCTTGATGTGGAAGTTACTAACAATGCTTCTACAGGAGTCATCACGACCCGCATTCGCACCTGGCTGGAAATCATGGAAATGCACTACTGCGTCCGTCCCATCATTTATACCAATCTAAATTTCTACAAAAAATACATTGCCGAGGAGTTTCAGGACTATCCCATTTGGATTGCTAGGTACAACTATGCAGAACCGGGTTTGTCCAATCACGACCAATGGCAATTCTGGCAGTATGGTAACCGAGGACGAATCCCTGGAGTCAACGGAGATGTAGATTTCAACGTCTTTCATGGAACGTTAGAAGAGTTGTCGAAATTAGGTGTTCAGCCTCCGGTAGATGTAAGTGATGTAGCTGCTGCACCTTACTAAATTTGCCTATCTTTACCCTATGCTGGTAACAAAAAACATCAACTATACCTACGACGGAAAAAACCAACTCCGCTTCCCAGACATCTCTTGCAAGCGAGGCGAACAATGGCTCCTTCTAGGTCAATCCGGAATTGGAAAAACAACACTCTTACATATTCTTGGTGGTTTACGAACGCCAAAGACTGGCAGTATCTTCATAGGCGAAACAGACCTGTACGGTTTGTCTTCTAGTGAAATGGATCGTTTTCGAGGAAAGAACATTGGGATCGTTTTTCAACAGCCTCCTTTTTTGAAAGCCTTGACGGTAGAAGAAAATTTAGCAGTCGCTCAACAACTTGCTGGGCAGGCAGTTTCTAAAGATAGAATTCAATCTTTGCTGGATCGTTTGAACCTTGGACATAAATTAACATCCAAAACAACTGCGCTGAGTCAAGGTGAACAACAACGGTTAGCCATTGCCCGAGCAGTGATCAATAAACCTGTTTTGATTTTGGCCGATGAGCCGACCGCAGCATTGGATGATGCAAATTGTCATAAAGTAATTGCATTGTTAGAAACGCAAGCCAGAGAAGAAAATGCAACCCTCGTAATTGTAACGCACGACCAGCGACTCAAGGAAATATTTCCCAACCAAATCACCCTAAGCACACAATGAATCTGATTCGACTAAGTTGGAAAAACCTGACTAATAATCCGCTGACCATGCTGCTGAGTCTTTTGCTTTTTGCATTAGGTGTGGGGCTGATTAGTCTATTGCTTTTGCTAAATAAACAACTCTCTGAGAAGTTTGATAAAAACCTTGCGGATATTGATTTGGTCATTGGAGCGAAGGGAAGTCCGTTGCAAATGATCCTTTGTAACATGTATCATGTGGATTCTCCTACTGGAAATGTTTCTATAAAAGAAGCTCGCCCATTTATGAATCCAAAGCATCCGTTTATCAAAATGGCGGTTCCGCTTTCACTGGGAGACAGCTATAGAGGATATCGAATTGTTGGAACGGAATACGAATTTGTTGATAGTTTATACAATGGAAAACTGCAAGAGGGAGAACTTTGGCAAAAAGATATGGAGGTAAGCATCGGCGCAATTGTCGCAGATCGGCAAGGGCTAAAAATTGGAGACACGTTTCATAGTTCTCATGGTTTAGTGGATGATGGTATCAACGTACATGATGATGTGACTCCCTTCAAAGTTGTCGGCATTTTTGAACCTAATGGAACTGTTCTCGATCAACTCATACTAACCAACACCCAAAGCATCTGGGCCGTCCACGGTGAGCATGACCACGCACATGGAGAGGAAGGCCATGCTCATTCAAATGCAGCTGCTCCAACAGAAGAGCATCATGACCATGGAGAAGACCACGACCACGGTGGCCATGACCATGACGATCACTCAGATCACGATCACGGAGAAGCACACAACCACGACCACGAACATGATGATGACCACGCAAATGAAAATCCTCCTGCAACAAAAGCAGTAGCCAAACCACTCACAGAATATACCGACAAAGAAATCACTGCTCTACTCGTCCGCTACCGAAGTAAAACCAACTGGCGTGCTTTGAATCTCCCTCGCAACATTAATGAAAATACGGACATGCAAGCAGCTTCACCTGCTTATGAAATCACTCGCTTGTTCAGTATGATGGGAGCGGGAGAACAACTGCTGCGGATCATCGCGATGGTGATTATTTTCGTTTCGGGATTAAGTATTTTTATTTCGTTATTCAAATCCTTACGGGAGCGGAAGAGCGAGCTGGCTTTGTTGCGAGTGATGGGAGCGAGTAGAGGTTATTTGTTTGCATTGATCTTGTTGGAAGGATTGCTTTTGGCTACTTTGGGGTATATCATCGGAATTGCGTTAAGTCATATCGGAATGAATTTCTTAGCAGGTGCAATGGAGGATGCCTATCGTTATGCTTTTACAGGTTGGACGTTTATGACAGAGGAGTTGTACCTGTTCGCAGGAGCTTTATTTATTGGGTTTTTATCTGCCTTGATTCCAGCAATCCAAGCAGCAAAGACGGACATTTCAGAGACTTTGTCAGCAGGCTAATTTAAAGTTACCTTAACGGTACTGCGTTGGTATAAACTGTATCTTGCAGTCGAAACTAATCGACACATTTTATGAAACTGAGGTATTTTTCTTTCTTGCTTTTTCTCTCCTTTTGGTCTACCCAAAATGTACTGCTTGCGCAAAATACAGAAAACGTCTGGCGTACTTTAGCGCTGATGAAGTTTGAACGACAGTATAGTGAGAACGATGGCATTGGTCAACAGCAAGGGAGATTCGTACCGATCATTGAAGCGCTGGAAGGAAAGGAAATTACTTTGAAAGGCTATGTCATCCCACTGACTGGCAAAAAGGCGCAGAGCCATTTTATGTTTTCCGCTTATCCTTTTAGTGATTGTTTTTTTTGTGGAAAAGCGGGGCCGGAATCTGTTGTAGAAGCTTTTACTAAAGATGAAAAGAAGATTGCTTTTTCAGATGATGCGATCACTATAAAAGGTATTTTTAAATTCACTTCCAGAGATCCAAACGATATTATGTTCACTGTAGAAAACGTTGAACTGGTGGACTAGATAAATTGTTTTAATAATCCCTCAGACTATAATAATTTTAATCCAAGACAAATAATAACATGAATAAATTAGCTTTTCTTTTCACCTTTTTTTCTTTACTATTTGTAAGTACATCACTTGAAGCACAAGCTGCCCCAGCTAAGTCTGAAGGCAACAAAGTTTGGAAAACCCTTGCCAAGATCACTTACAAAAAAGAGTATGACGAAATGATGGGTTTCAAAGTAGATGTACCTGTATTTAGCCCTGATGTTAAAGCTCTCGACGGAAAGGAAGTGACGATCAAAGGATACATTATTCCAGTAGAAGGATATAAGTCGCACAAGGAATTTGTCTTCTCTGCTTTTCCATACAACATGTGTTTCTTCTGTGGTGGAGCGGGTCCCGAAACGGTTATGGAAATTGCCGCCGCTGAAGCGATCAAGTATACGACGGAGCCGATTACGATCAAGGGAAAATTAGCTTTGAATGATAGTGATATTAATCGGTTGATTTATTCGATGACGGAGGTGGTGATGGTGAGAGAGTAAGTCTCTACTTCCTTATAAAGGACCATTCGGATACGAAAAACGCTCACTGCAATCTTGAAACTGTAGTGAGCGTTTTTCTTTGTTTTTTATATCGCCCTACATTTTTCTTTCAGCCACTCTTTTTCTTCTTCATTCAACTTCGGCGAAAGTTGATCAAAAACTTCCTGATGATAATTATTCAGCCACTCCTTTTCCCCCTCAGTCAATAAATCTTCTGCAATCAAATTTGTAGCGATTGGAAATAGCGTCAAAGTGGAAGACTTTAAAAAACGGCCAAATTCATTTTTCATCGCCACTTCCGTTAATATCAAATTTTCTATTCTAATGCCATATGCTCCTGGTTTATAAAAGCCAGGTTCATTGGAAGTAATCATTCCCGCTTCCATTGCTACTTTTCCACGTCCAACACTCGCTGAAATGCTTTGAGGACCTTCATGTACATTTAGGAAGTAGCCTACGCCATGACCAGTTCCGTGGCCATAGTTCAAACCTTCGTTCCAAAGAAACTGCCTAGCCAAGGTATCCAACTGGATACCCTTTGTTCCTTCAGGGAAGACAATATTGGTCAGCGCAATACAACCTTTTAGCACTAGCGTGTAATCTCTCTTTTGTGTTTCTGTTGGTGTTCCCCAAAAAGTAGTTCTAGTAATATCAGTTGTACCATCAACATATTGTCCACCGGAGTCTAGCAGGAGTATTCCCTCCTTTTTTATCTGTGCACAGTTTCCTTCTTTTGGACTGTAATGTACGATGGCTCCATTTCCTTTGTAGCCAACAATGGCTCCGAAGCTTTCGCCAAAATAGCCTTCATTCTGAGAGCGGAATTCTGCAAGTTGTTTAGCGACCTCTGCTTCTGGAACAGATCGTTCTTCCAGTGTTTTATCGAGCCAGCGGTAGAGCTTTGTTAATGCGACTCCGTCCTTGACCATTGCCTGTCGGATGTGATTTACTTCAGCTTCAGACTTAATTGCTTTTAATTTTATAGGAATGGTTGGCCCAAAAACAATCTGCTTTTCAGAAATAGCTTTGTACAAAGACATGCTTGTCTTATTTTGATCAATCAAAATGTTTTTCCCCTTTGGTAGGTCCGAAAGAAAAGAAGGTATAGCATCGTATGGTTTGATCGTTATACCATCTGCCTTTAGAATTTCTTTTAGTTTAGTAGGAAGTTTTTGGTCATCTACGAATAGATAAGACATCTGACGACCGACGATCAGATAGGAAATAAATACTGGATTAGATTCTACATCGGAGGAACGCAAGTTCAGTGTCCAGGCAATATCATCTAGTGTTGTTATCAAGTGGAAATCTGCTGATGAAGGCATTTGTGAAATAACCTTTTTAATTTTTTCTACCCGGCTAGTACCTGCGTATTTCACGGGATGATCGAATATTGGATTGTCGGGTAACTCAGGTCGATCCGTATTAGCTTCCTGAATCAGATCTACGTTATGATCTAATTTGATATTGTTTTTAGCTAAAGCTTTTTGCAAAGCACTTATCTGTGCGATGGAAAAAAGCATTCCGTCGCAGCCAGCAGTTTCCATAGGTTTGAGGTTTTCAGAAAGCCATTGTAAGTGTTCAGGAGCATGAGGTACTTTTTGTTTATGCAATTCTACTTCACTATCCTTTAGCTCCTCTTCTGCCTGAATGAAATATCTGGAGTCTGTCCAGATGCCTGCATGATCCATGGTGATAATAGCTGTTCCCGCAGATCCACTGAAACCACTGATCCATTCTCTGGATTTCCATCGGTCAGCGACATACTCCGATTGATGTGGATCGCTACTACCGATGATATAAGCATTTAAACCATGAGACTTCATCAGTTTTCTAAGGAGGGAAATTCTTTGATTAATTGTCATAATCGGAACTATTGAATTAAATATTAGTTAATTTTTATATAAGTCATGTCACATTTGCAATCAAACTAAAAGTGGCCGGTTGCTCCCTTAAAAGCTCTTTATATCGTTGGGGAAACCGAATTTTTGAAAGACTTGAAAGTTTTTACAAATAGTAAAACTCAATGTTTTAGGGGCTTTTGGCATATTTTTTGATAAAAAGCGCAAAATTCACTGGACATATTAAGAAAAATGATTTATATTGCAGTATACATCGCCATAAGACATAACCATTCATTCATTTTTTTGTCACCATTGTACTTGTAAAGAACGCCAACAAAAGTAGACAATTCAAATCTATATTTTCAGTAGGTTCGTTTTACAAGGTGATAGAGGTATGAACATATCAACCAACATTTTATTAATAACACTAGTAGTCGTTTACTACTCAAAAAAGAAATGGATTTCTAACGGCAGTTTGGCTCTGACCAAATCCCTTGAAACATTTACTATCCAATATCAGTCGTAATCTTCTAAAAGTGTTAGCAACAAAAGCTGGAACATATCGAAATAAAATTATTTACAAATCTCAGAGAAAACCTAATTAGATGCTAAAGCAGAACTTAAGTCATAAGATGCTTCAAAAATTGTCTCCTCAGCAGATACAATTGATGAAGCTCTTACAAATCCCTACCGCTACACTGGAACAAAGAGTAAAAGAAGAATTAGAAGCTAATCCCGCTTTAGAGGAAGGGGAAGAAAACGAAGACACTACTGATCTACTGGCTAATAACGATGAGAAGTATGCAGACGACAAAAAGGAAGATGCAGAACCTGAATACGAAGAGCCGGAAGATTTTCGAGAAGAAGAATTTGAACTAGACGATTATATCAATGAATACATTGAGGACGATCCGTCTAGCTATAAGCTCAAAGTGAACAACTACTCTGCGGACGATGAAGAAAAAACAATTCCGATAGCTGTAGAAGATACTTTTCACGAATACCTGGAATCTCAGTTAGGTATGTTAGAACTAGAAGACGAACGAGAGGAACTGATTGCTAAGCAAGTCATCGGAAGTATTGATGATGATGGTTACTTGAGAAGAGAACCTATTTCGATTATTGACGATTTGTTGTTTGCACAAAATATCACTGCAACAGAAGAGGAAGTTCTAGCTCTCGTAAAGCAGATTCAGCGTTTCGATCCCCCTGGAATTGGCGCAATGGATTTACAAGAATGTCTTATGATTCAACTGAACCATAAGCACGAACAATTGAAGGATTCTTTTTCAGATGAAGAAGCCATAACCTTTAATCATGCGATTAGAATCATAAGAGATTACTTTAATGAATTTTCTAAAAAGCACTATCAAAAATTACAACGTTACCTCAATATTACTGAGAAGGAATTGAAAAATGCTATTGATGAGGTACTGAAATTGAATCCAAAGCCCGCTAGTGGCTATAGTTCTAACAATAGAAATACGTATTACATTGTTCCTGATTTTACGATTGTAAATAAGGATGGTGAATTGGACCTTACTTTGAATTCACGGAATGCTCCGGATCTTAGAATCAATGATCACTATAAAGAGATGTTGACGTCTTATAAGGTGAACAAGGAAGCTAAGAAGAAGTCTAACAGGCAGGAAAAAGAGGCGGTGATGTTCATCAAGCAAAAGATTGATTCTGCAAAGTGGTTCATCGATGCCATTCGTCAAAGACAACAGACGATGTATAAAACGATGTACTCTATCATGCAGTATCAGTATGATTTTTTCAAAACAGGAGATCAGAAGTTACTTCGTCCGATGATATTGAAAGACATTGCAGATATTACTGGATTAGATATTTCCACCGTTTCGAGAGTAGCAAACAGTAAGTTTGTACAAACGGAATTTGGAACCAAGCGATTGAAGGATTTCTTCTCGGAATCTTTACAGACAAAATCTGGTGAGGAGGTTTCTACTCTTGAGGTGAAGAAAATTCTTACGGAAATTATCTCTGAAGAGAATAAGAAGAAGCCTTACTCTGATGAAAAACTGAAGAACATCCTACGTGATAAAGGGTATAACATTGCACGAAGAACGGTAGCTAAATACCGAGAGCAGTTGAATGTTCCAGTTGCGAGACTTAGAAAAGAATTGTAATTGTAAAAACAATAGTTTTGCTTGGAAGCAGAGCGATTATTAAATTTTAAAAGCAGCTCTTCCAATTTTGGGAGAGCTGCTTTTTTACAGAAACTAGGTTTCTGCTTTCAAGACGCTGGTCTCTATCTTAATATCTGCCATCAACGTTCGATGAACAGGGCAACGACTGGCAATCTCTACCAATCGATTGATCTGTTCTTCAGAAAGATCTCCCTCAAATTCCAAGCATTTTTCAAAGTGATCAATTTTACTGGTTGGCTTATCGCAATTCTCACAATCTTCCATGTACTTTTTATGATGGTTTATGTGGACATGGACTTCTTTAAGATCCCATTTCTTGCGTCGAGCGTACATCTGTAAAGTCATTACGGTACAAGCTGCCAATGATGCAGAAAGCAATTCATAAGGAGAAGGGCCAAAGTCATCACCTCCAACACTTTCTGGTTCATCAGCAATCAATCCATGCGAACCGGCCAGTATTTCTGTCGTAAATTTTTCTTCTCCTAACCGAGCAACTACTTGTTTATCCGTAGTGAGTTCATCCTTTTCAGGTAGCTCAATGTAGCGACTAACCCAGGTCGCTATAGTATTTCCCGCATAAGCAGCACTTCTTTTATCTGTCAACATATGATCTGCGCCATCCAATGTGACGAAACTCTTGGGGTGATAAGCTGCACTATAAATATGTGCCGCATTATCAATTTCTACAACTTTATCTTGTGGAGAGTGCATAACCAGTAGTGCTTTCCTCAGGTTGTTCAAGACGTTGAACATGTCCTTGCTTTTCAGATCATCGAGGAACTGCTTTTTGATCATAAATTCTCTACCACCTATGTTGACTTTAGCAAAACCATTCTGCTCAATATCTTCTAATTTGCTTTCCAATAAATGTACGACATGCTCTGGCTCAGAGGGTGCACCAATGGTTACAACAGCATTAATGGATTCCATTTTATTTGCTGCAAAAATAGAAGCTGCTCCACCTAAGGAGTGTCCGACAATAATACTAGGTGCTTTATAATGTTCTTCTAAAAAACGAGCTGCTGCGAGTAAGTCTTCCACATTAGAAGTAAAATTAGTATCCGCAAAATCACCTTCACTTTCACCTAGCCCTGTAAAATCAAAACGGAGTACTGCTATTCCGCTAACAGTAAGTGCACGGCTGATGTGCCTCACTGCTGAAAGGCTTTTATTGCCGGTAAAGACGTGAGCAAAAATAGCATAGTTGTGTGGAACGCTATTGGCTGGAAGCTCCAACCTAGCGGCTAAGGTGTAGCCATTGGCATTTACGAAAGTTACTTTTTTGGATCGCATATAAAATTTGTTTTGATAGCTAATATAGAAAAGAATCAGATAGTTGTTTTGCCAAGCTTAGATTTAATACATCGCTGTCCGCAGAATATCATTCTGATTTAAGGTTTTCTAAAAATGAATCCTTGATAGAAAGTAGGAAAATTAGTTTTTGTACTTTTAGCTTATGAATATGAAAATACAAAAACAGATAGTATGCCTCCTTTTATGTTGTACTATTAGCTTTTCTGCAAAGGCACAGTTTAACACGCCTGTATTACCAGACTTGGAAGGGCAGCCGTTACTAAATGAATTGGTTAATCAATACAAACCATCTACCGTATATAGCTATGGACAGGCAAGGGACACTATGTTCTCGAAAGTTTACATGGAGAACGATAGTTTGAGTTGTGTGTACAGTGGGCATACCATTTATCTCGATCCAAATCAGGATCCAACAACAGCGGCTTTTCAAAACGGCTCTAACAACGGTATCAATACGGAGCACACGTACCCACAAGCATTTGGCGCTGGCTCTGGAAATCCAAGAAGCGATATGCACCATTTGTTTCCTACAAAAACGCCTGTTAATGCCGCCAGGGGAAACTTACCCTTCGGAGACGTACCTGATGATCAAACCATAGAGTGGTTTTATCTAGATCAGACGCAAAATAATATTCCCAGTCAAAATATAGATGCTTACAGTGAAAGAGGAGTGAGCAGTTTTGAACCCCCAGAGAACTTCAAAGGAAATATTGCCAGAGCGATGTTTTACTTCTATACGATGTACAAAGCAGAGGCAGATGCACAAAATCCTAATTTCTTTGAAAGCCAAAAAGAAACACTCTTCCAATGGCATCTCGATGATCCTGTGGATCAAAAAGAGTGGGACCAAAATATGATCATAGCATCTTATCAAGGTGACAAAGTAAATCCTTTTATCCTTGATTGTTCTTTAGCGGAAAGAAGTTATGGAGCTGGATTTAACGGGTCTTGTCAGACGTCATCTTTAGAAGAACAGGGAGAGAATAAGTATTTCGAGTTGTATCAGAATTTCCCAAACCCGTTTCCTGTCACTACTACGATTAGTTATAATTTGACAAAGTCTTTTGAAGTTAATTTACGTGTTTTTGATGCACGAGGAAAACTATGTAAAACTATTGTTATAGGGAGGCAGCAAGAAGGTGTTCATTTTATTGAACTTGATAGAGCTGTTTTTAATTCGGGTAGTTTATATATTTGTCAGTTAGAATTTTTTGATGGAACAAACTACTACAGCACCAATCAGAAATTATTGAAATTATAGTTTTCTAACAATTCATCTACAACCTCAAACCAAATTCATGTCAATTGACAGAAGATCCTTTTTACAAAAAATAGGAACACTTAGCGGAGCGATAACTGTTCAAAGTTTTTTGCCCGAGTCTGTTGTAACACCTTTAGAAACAGCAAGAGAACGAGTTTTGAATATGTCCGATGATGAAGTTGCGAAAGATGAGGATTTTTGGCAACAGATTCGGCAAGCTTACACGGTATCTGCTAATATCATGAATATGAATAATGGTGGCCTGAGTCCTCAGCCAAGAGTCGTTCAGGAAGCACGTGAAAGGTATAACAATTGGGCCAACGAAGTTCCTTCTCTTTTTATGTGGCGCACTATGAAATTAGGTAAAGAGCCACTCCGGAATAATCTTGCTCTGCTTGCGGGCTGCTCTGCTGAAGAGATCGCTATTGACAGAAATGCTTGTGAAGCCTTGGAGACGGTCATCTTTGGACTTCGGCTGGATAAAGGAGACGAGGTGGTTCTTTCCCGACAGGATTATCCAAATATGATGAATGCTTGGAAACAAAGAGAAAAACGCGATGGTATAGTGTTGAAGTGGGTCGATTTTGATGTTCCTGATATGGAGGACAAAAAAATTGTAGAGCAGTATAACAATGCTCTTACAAATAAGACAAAAGTAGTTCATATTACACACATTATCAGTTGGACAGGACAAATTTTACCGGTTAGAGAAATCGCAAATATTGCGAAAGCAAAAAATATAGAAGTGTTAGTAGATGGGGCACAATCCTTTGCTCATCTGGTTTTTAATATTCCAGATCTGAATTGTGATTACTATGGAACCAGCCTGCACAAATGGCTCTGCGCGCCCTTTGGTACTGGAATGTTGTACGTTAGAAAAAGTAAAATTAAAACCCTTTATCCGCTGTTTGCTGCTCCAGACCCTGAGGAAGATGACATCAGGAAATTTGAACACCTTGGGACTAGGTCATTTGCGATTGAACAAGCCATAGGTCAGGCCATTATTTTTCATGAATACATTGGTGGAGAGCGTAAATTAGCGAGGTTGAACTATCTGAGGAAGTACTGGGTGGAGCAAATTAAAAATTTGCCAAAGGTCCAAATCATCACCCCTCAGCAAGAAGGAAGGAGTGCAGCACTGTGCTTGTTCTCCGTAAAGGGAAGCACTCCTCAAGAGTTAGGCGATTTCCTACACAAAGACCCTTATCGCATACACACCACTGTTGTCAATCAGGAACAATACAAAGGAGTGCGCATCAGCCCTAATGTTTATACCCTTACCAGAGACTTAGATCGTTTAGTATCAGCAATCAGTGCTTTTGTTGAAACAAAGTAAATAGGAGACCGTTGCACTTTTAAATTGGTGTGTTCTAAGCCTATTTCGCGTATGAGGTTTTCACTTTTCTTATTGGTTTTTTTATTTCTGCAATTGAGTTTGTCAGAAGCAAACCCATATGAAAAAAATCCTGGTGTTTTCGTAGAGGAGCCAGGACAGAAGAAAGTTGACTTTGAAGAGTTTACCCTAGATAGTTTGAGTCACGCTAAACAGGTGCCTCTGTTGATTCAAGTGGCAAATGATAAAAAAGAGGAAGATCCTGCAGTGGCAATGACTTTAGCAGAGGAGGCAGTACGTCTGGCAAATAATTTTGGAATGAAGAAGGAGTTAGCGGAGGCGCGCTACATTTTAGAAACCATTCGGTGGAAGAGTCAAAAATCAAAAGTTATTGGGAGTCAGCTTAATTTTACAGACAAAGGGATAGCTCATTTGCAGGACTCCATAGGAAAAGCTGCTGTTGATATTCAAATTGGTGATACTTATCTCAAACAAAAGCATTATGAGGATGCAGAATTTTTTTACGACAGAGCTATTCGCGTTTATGAAAGTATAAACTATAGTGAAGGTGTAGTTGATGTAAATATTGCTCTGGCAGAACTTCATTTTCAAAAAGAAGATTGGGGTAGGGCAAAAGGTCACATTCGTCTAGCACAAAAGAAGGCAGAGCCCATAGCCTATGAGGAGGGAGTTATTCAAGTTCTTACAATGCTGGGGAAACTATCCTTGAAGAATGATGATCAGTCGATGGCTATGGCAAAAATGTCAGTAGCTCTTCAAAGAGCAAAGGTGAATAACAATCCACATCAGCTCATAAAAATTCTTCCATTGATGGCAGAGGCAATGCTGGATGTTCCTGACAAAAAAGAAGAAGCAGAAAAATTCCTCATGGAGAGCCTTGAACTTACCAAGGCAATGGAAATGCCTTCGGAGGAGCTGAATGCTTTAGCTGTACTTGCACGGCTGTATGAAAAAAATCAATCTTTTGAGAAGGCCTATCAGATAGAAAAAAGACGATTTGAACTAAGTAAATCGATAGCTTCTGAAGAAAACTCTAACTCTATTACTGAAATTCTAATTAGTTATTTGACTAAAGAAAAAAGAATAAATGAACTCCAACGATTCAATGAAGCTTTAGCGTCCAAAAGAGATATTTCTCAATTGTACCAGATAAGTGCATACATTGTTATTATTAGTATTTTTATCATAATCGCTATTTTATATTCACGATTGAAAGTGCAATTTAAATCGCATGCGCTTCTTGAAGAAAAGAATAAAGAACTATTAGAAACCAACTCTGCGCTGGAGCGCTTCGCTTATGTCGCATCACATGATTTAAAAGAACCTTTGCGAACCATAAGCTCTTTCACTTCTCTTATAGCAAGAAAGTACGAACCTGTTCTGGATAACAAAGGGAAAAAGTACATCAAATTTGTAACTGATGGAGTTGCTCACATGAATTATTTGCTAGAGGATTTGTTGCGATACTCTCGGTTGGTTAATAAAAAAGACTTTGTTTCTGAACCAGTAAACTTAAACCAGATTGTGGCTGAGGTAAAGAATGTACTGGGTAAAAAAATAGACGAGAGTAACGCTCAAATTCAGTGTCCTGAAATGCCAGTGGTTTATTCTAACTCATTGCACATGCATCAGCTATTTCAAAACCTTATTGCGAATGGATTAAAATTCAACGATAAATCTGATCCTAGAGTAGAGATTAGTTGCTTATCAGAAGACGATCGCTATCTCATCGGAATCAAGGACAATGGTATCGGTATAGACAAACAGTATCATGATAAAGTATTTGAGATGTTCCAACGTTTGTCTAAAACGGAATATGCGGGTACTGGAATCGGGTTGTCGATTTGCCAAAAAATCATAGAGATGAATGACGGAAAGATGTGGTTGGAATCTGATCTGGGAGAAGGAACAACCGTTTATTTCTACCTTCGAAAAGACATGGCGAATTAAACTTTTTTCGGTACTTGATTACTGTTAGACTGATAACCAATCGTTCGTATAAATTGGAACGGAGATAAAATCTGTTGAGCAGAAAAAAATAAGTAGACTCTTATTTCTTTTTCTTTGGTCGTAAGTTCAAGTAGTCCAAAAAATAAATTACCCTTATAGAAAAACTATTGCTTTGTGCAATGTCAGACAACTGGTTCAAACCTTCTCTATAGTTATACGAAACCTGATCTGGGTCTCCTGTGCCTCCTACAATACCGTTTTTCCAAACGATAAAAATATCAGACCCAGGAGCAAAACGCCAACGGTATTCCATGTCAATGTTAAAAGCGTTAAAACTGTTGTCGTTGAATTCTTGGTAGCTTGTTAGTCCTAAGCCACCGTCTTCCTCCAGGCGGTGTAGCGAGCTGTATTCTGCAACAGACCAGTAGTGGCGTAAGCGGAATACCAGTGACATTTTGTTATTAAAAATGTATCGGGTGTTCAACACGTTTTCAAAAGTTTGCACATCCCTTCTTCCAAGAATAATATCCTCGTCATTGGTCGTGATGAATCCAACGTCATTGATAGAAGTGAAACTATTAATGTCTAAAATGAAAGATAATTTATCATTTACGCGATAGCGTGGAGATAGAAAGATATTGTAATTGTAGCGTTTACCATCTTTGTAGAAACGAAGATTGGTCCGTACATCATAAGCGAAAGTCTTTCTGTAGTCCGTGGAAATCCAGGCTCCTACGCCTCCATTTTTTGGAAACAGATAGTAGCGAGAGAAATCGGAGGTTCTTGGTTCATAATAATCAAAAGTTTCTAGTGGTTCCAGAAAGGAATTAAAACCAAAAGCAAAGAAACCTTTTGTCATCGCAAAGAAGTTAATGTTGGTTCCGAAATTTACAAACTTATTTGGGCTTTGAAGTCGAATATAATTGGCGCCTCCGTTTACACGCATCCGGTTGAAGTTTCCGAAAGGCTTGAAGATCTGATAGCTTGCCCAGCTTTCTAGCGCTTGAACATTTGGTTGTGGCAAAAAACCAAGATCATTATTGTTATAATGACGGCTATCAACATTGTAAGAAGTACCATACTGAAATTGACCGCTCACTTTTCCAATTTCCAAACCATAAGAATGACCAAGGCCAATACTATCTTGATCTTTAGCATAGGTATCTCCTTTGTTGTAGTACTGTTGGGATAAGAAACCGCGGCCACTTAGTTCATAAGTATTTTTCTTATCTCTTAATGTGAAAAGCCCTCCGGTTACATTTGCATCATAGGCATGTCCGCTTCTAAGTACATTGGTATTCACAAATGTTGCTGAAGAATTATTTTTTAGATTTTGATCTAATACAAATACGTTGTAATTGGTGATTGGGTCTGTTTCTATCTCTCTGGTTTCTCCAGTTTCTTTATTCAGAACCCGAGCATAGGTAGGAGCTGATGTTGCATTAAACAAACCTACACCTAATCCTTTTTTTGTTCTACCGGAAACCTTAGAGGCATTATATAGTCTAGATTCTATCGGGTTGTTCAATAACGAATCTTTTTCTGAAAGTTGATCAAAAACTTCAAAGTACCGCAATGGTCTACCGCCAACTCTACGGGAATAAAACTGACCGCCCTTATTAAACAGCTCTGTACCTTCTGTAAAGAAAGGTCTGTTCTCTTCAAACTGAACTTCAAATGGCGAAAGGTTGAGCACTTGATTATCGGATCGGGTTTGCCCAAAATCAGGAATCAAAGTCATATCCAAAGTGAAAGCATCATTGATTCCATATTTGACATCCATGCCTCCGTTGATGGCTTGTTGCCAGCTATTGACGGGATCATTATTTTGGTCGTAAAAATGTTCTAAGTAAGTGACTAAGAAAGGCGTAGCGGATAATCTAACCGGCGATTTGATGTCGCTGATATTACTCATAGTTCCAGATTGGTTGAGCAGACCAATGATTTCTGGATCGACTTCATTCCAGTAGCTCAGCTGTCTGGATCGGCGAACGGTCCGGGCAAAGTTGATATTCCAATTTTGTACTTTTTGATTTGGAAAACGAATGGCCATGTATGGAATCTTTAATTCCACTATCCATCCATCAGAAACGATCTCAACGGCAGATCGCCAAACAGCATCCCAACTGACGTCTCCATCAAATACCTCATCAGCGCCACCATCTGCCAAGCTGTATTTCTGATCAATCTGAACACCAGAAGCGGTTACAGCAAAACTAATCCCGTTCTGTCCATCCTGATAAGCATCAATTATGACCGCAAACCAATCCGCGTTATCAATCCGATCTCGCTCTGTTAGTTGACTTAGAATACTATCCGGACTCATGTCTTTCAAATGAGCTCCGATGTAAATGGCTTGATCGTCATAAAGGACACGTATCTCTGATTCTTGATCAGCATCAACTCCGGGAGTAGGAGCAGCTTGAATGAAGCCCGTGGCCAAAGGAGCATTGACCCATTCTGCCTCCTCTAACTTTCCATCAATATTCAGTGTGCCGTTCAAACGACTGGCATTGATGTTCTTGCTTTGTGCAAAAAGGCTACATTGAAGAATTAGAGTTATAAAAATGATAAGAAAACGAGACATAAGAGAGATAGCAGAACTATTTTAGCGATTGAAACAAAAGAGTGCAAAAGTAAGAGAAAAAAAAGCCAAGTTTCAAGTAAGTCATGATTCAATATCGATTCCTTTCGAAAGCGGTTATAATCAACAAGGATTCTAATAAGTTGTCCAAAACTTGATTCTTTATACTTGAAAATGCTACTTTCTGTTTCTGTTTTATTATTTACCTTTACCAATTAATAGATGAGCTTCTTTGGCTAAGAATCGGTCAAAGATACTAAGAAGAAATACAGCCTGGTGAAAAATCTAATTCCTCCGTTTATATATAAGCAAAGTAAAGAAGGCAATACGAATGGTCGTTTTCAAGCCTATACAATGTTTATTGACCTTTCTGGCTTTACGGCTCTGACACAAACCCTGATGAAAAAAGGGAACGAAGGAGCAGAGCAACTTTCCATTATCCTCAATGATATTTTTGCACCGATGGTAGAACTGGTTTATATCAGAGGTGGAATCATTCCTTACTTCGCTGGCGATGCTTTTACAGGAGTATTTTCTCTAGAAGAATCAGATGTGGATATCCAAGCATTTTTGCACACGGCACAGCAATTACGATCACTCTTTGGGAGTGATGATGCTAAGAAGAATCAGTTTGGAGAATTTGACATAGGAATTAAAATAGGACTATCCGTTGGTGAGGTAGAATGGGGGATCATAGGTGATAAATTCAAACAGTTTTATTTTAGAGGAGAAGCCATTGACGACTGCGCAGCATGTGAACATCATGCGACTGATCAGGATATCATTCTGAATGATAAATTGCTCAATGCTTTTTCAGATAAAATTGAAACAACAGTTGAAAAAATAGATAATCATTTTTATAAATTA
>JBGCDT010000192.1:0-7211 GCA_045105695.1 Saprospiraceae bacterium
TGAAACGGTAGAAGAATATGCTCTCTTCTTAGAAGAATGCATGTAATTAATAATCATTAATTAGCTTCAGATTATCTCGTAGGTGCGAAAGTACCTACGGGGTAATTTTCCCCAAACAATCGAAAGCGTAAATAAACAACAAATAAACAGAACCACTTGACGAACCCAAATGTCATAGCACTCTGCAAGAAAGGCCACGAACAAGGGCATGCTCAGTTGTACAAAGACTGCGCTCCTTATGTTTACAGCCATGTAAAGCGATACATCTGGGACACAGATTTTCGGAGGGATATGATGCAGGAGATTTTTGCGAAAGTGTTTTTGAATATAAAAACATTTGATGCTGAAAAAGGAACATTCAATAGCTGGATAAGAAGAATAGCGATTAATGAATGTTTACAACATGTTAGAAAAGCGAGGCCTATGTTTGTAGTCAAAGGAATAGAAGAAACGGCAGAGGCAATTGATGATGCACCATTGCCAACTGAACTGAAAAGAGTTGATGTAGAAATGATTTTGGAGAATATGCCGGCAGGTTACAAATTGGTTTTTATGCTTTCGGTAATGGATGGTTTTTCTCATAAAGAAATTAGTGAGCAATTAGACATCACAGAACAAACATCCCGGTCCCAATTATTTCGGGCAAAAAAATGGGCTAAACAATATTTATTAAACAGCATTAAAAAAAATGCTTATGGATTACTTTAACGAACAGTTTGGGGACTTTGATTCTTCCGATCATTCCGATTTGCCGGAAGGATTTGGCTGGGAAGATATGAAGGACGACATCTACGAAAAGATGGACGAAAAGAAACCTAAACCTAATTATAAAAAATACTGGCCACTATTTTTATTGTTGCTAATGGTAGGTTGCGGTACAGGAAGTTGGTTTGCATTAAAGCAAGTTGACGGAAATAGAATTAGTGAAAATGCTTTCAATGAAAATATAAATAATAATGAAAATTTAGTTGCTGATAATTCAACAGAACTAATAGACAAAGAAAATTTAAATACGGAGAAAGAAATTTCGACCGAAAAAACAAAAGAGGAGCAGTTAGCAGTTGAAAAAATAGATACTCCAAAAAACAATACTAAGGCCATTCAAAAGACCAAGACCGTTTTATTTTCTAATCAGTCTGTTGACGCGAGCCAATCAAATAATACAATTTTAAAAAAGGAAGTACTTCCTGTTGTAGAGGAAGAGTCTGAGACAATTACTGAAATTAATATTCCAACGAATACTTCAGTAGGAGAGGAGCCTGAGTTAAATAAGTTTGTTGAAAGCGGCTTAACTCTAATCGGTACGAATAAATTACAACTACCTTCTATGGACTTTGAGGGACTTTCTTCTCAGCTTTTACCAGTAGTAACAACTTTCTCAAAGCCATCTCCGTCTAAAGAAAAGTTCAAGCCACAGGTACAAATTAGCTTGGCGGCTGGCTTGTCAAATTTGTCTACTTTCGGAGATAATCTAAATAAAGATCACGTAAGTGGTTACCCTGGTTATTCCATCAATCCTTCTGTCCAGCTCTTCATTCGTCCGCGACATGCTCTACAAGTGGATTATGAATTTACGGCTGTCCAAGAATTATTTGATTATGATGGATCACGACCAATTTCTGTTTCTAAAGAAAATGTAGTTGTTGAAGAATTAGTAAGTAGCCTCACTGGAAAAGTAATTAACTCGGAACGCAAAAATGTAATCGTCCCAGGAACGCGTAGCTACCGAGAGGTGAAATACAATCAGTATCAATTCCATACGCTGAGTCTAGGTTATCATTTTGCTACTGCTAAAAAGAAGCGCTCTAGTTTTGGGTTTTATACCGGGGCTTCTTATTTACTACAAATGAATCAGGAAGGAAAGCGATTGAATGAAGAACTAGATGTCGTCGCATTTGATAATAATAACAAGGTGTTTACAAATCATCAATTCGGGCTTCGTCTAGGAGTGAATTATGATTTTAGTTTAAGTGAAAAAACTGCCTTGTTTTCTCAATTAGTAGCTACTCAGTATTTGACAAACTGGGAGGTTGGAACGAGCAACGCTACCACACGTCCTTTGCTTTATGGGCTACAAATTGGAATTCGTCAGAGATTATAAGATTAACATATTTTAAAGGTAAATAAGTTCGGCTGGTAATATTAAATTATCAGCCGATTTTTATTGAAGACATAGACTCCCGTTTGCTAATAAATCAACAATCCGTAAAGCGCCTCAGTGCGTTTTGCGGATTTGATTTTTTTCTCTATTATTGATTGATAATTTAAAATTAATAATCTATGATTTTAGAATCTTCAAGGCTGGCGCTACTAGTTGTTTTAATATTTACTACTAGTTTTAATTCTTGTAGCGGATGTTTTAAAAGCGGGGTTCAATCTACACCTAAATTGGTGAAGGCTTTCGCTAAAAATGCGGGTAAAAATGTTGGCGTAGCCTATCAGGCAACTAAAGAAGGAACGAACGTAGTTGTAAAGAATGGTAGAAAAATACCTGTAGGAAAAGCTGCTGATGTTGGCAAGATTGCTATTCCCGATGCTAAGCGGTTGAAATCATTTACGAGTATTAAAAATAATAAACCAACTTCAGTTGCGCATAAAACAGTAAAGGATTCAGAGATTGATTTGTTGTTGTACGACTCGGGAGGGAATCCAATTATTTATGCAGATGGATCAGAGCATAAGGTGGTTTACAATGCTGCTCGTAATACCTATGACGGAAAAGCCGCAGGAATAGTAGACGACATTCTAAAAAAAGTAGATCAAGGGAAAATAACAACGGAAAAAGATTTAGAAGCAACTGTACACAAACTGGTAAATAAACAACTAGGGAAAAACGCTTCAAAGAATCCCTACGTAATGGATGCCTCCACAGGTAACCTAACATTCAATGTTCAATTTGACAGCGGCAGTCAAATCATCGGCACCATCAACGTTTACAAAACAGTAAAGAAAGGACTGGCCACAGGAGCCGGAGGTTATTATATACTCAAAAAAACAGAAGGCGTTGAATTTAAACCCTTTATTAAAACAACCCCTGAAGATCTAGAAAAGAATACGCAACAAATTATTAAAGCCTACGGTAAGAAAGATAAATAATCTTTGGTGAAAATGAATTCTTATATCTCTGCCATTTTAAAATTGATAGAAAAAAGTGAATTGCATAACGCCGCTGATTCACTAGGAGAGCTTATTGGTTCTGGGAAATTACAAACTAACATTGTGATGCTAAAACAACGACTGAACGCCAACGAAAAATCTTTTCATGACGGTTTGTTAGGACAAGAGGATTTTTCAGTGGAAAATAATAAAATAGCTTTCTCTTTGCTAGATGTTATTTCCCAGTTAGAGGACATCCCAGAGTCAGAAACCCAAAAGAAAGATTTAGCAAAACAGTATTATGATTTTGGAAACAAACACCTAAATGAAAAATCCTTTCATCGCGCTATATTATATTTCACCAAAGCTATCCATGCTGATACGCAATTCGCGAAAGCCTATGCGGAGAGGGGCGTAGCAAAGATGAGAGTGGGCGTACCTGAAGAAGCCGTTCTGGACATTGAAACGGCTGTAGAAATATCACCCATGCAGCCCTTTGCTTTTTTCAACCTAGGTAATATTTATTATCAAATGGGGCAGAAAGAAAAAGCTTGCGCCAATTGGCTAAAGGTCAGAGAGCTGGGCTTTGATGTAGCGGATAATAATTTGCGAAAGGTCTGTGGTTGCTAACCCGATAGTAAGTTTTGTGATTAACAAAGGATAGCTTAGAGGATGCTTTTGTAAAGCAAGTGCTAACCCAGGCACAGTTTCAAAATATTACAAGGTGAAAAACTAAAAGGGTAACTAAACAGAGCATAGGAATCCTCATCCTGACTAACCAAAAGAAGCTTAATGTAAAGAGTATATTAAAACGAAAGAAAAGGCTACCCTGAAAGGGGTAACTAGTAGTTAATCCCTATCAATTATTCTTGATTCCTATCCTGATTGATTACCTTTATCACTTCCCAATCTCCTATCAATCATATACCTCTATGTATGTGGTTATAAGCAATGTTGAAAAACAATCTTTCTTAATTTCCAATACCAAAGTTTTTCAACCCCAAAACTGATATAATTACTGCTGTTACTCGAAAGAAGACAGCGGGGCATGTTCAGACATCTGTACATATGTACATGATGTTAGTATACCCCAAAATAAGATTATTCTAAGCGAGATCTATCATTCGCATTTGCTTTTACATAAACAAAAAACACGTATCAAATGAATTGTAAATTTACTTTCCAGCATTTTCTCTGTGCGTTTTTCGCATTAGGAATATGTACTTTCCTAATACCTCAGTTCGCTAACGCGCAGGTATCCAAAGGCTTTGAGTCGGCTACAGGAATAAACGCCTCTAATACAAGTTGTTACTTTATTGATGGAGATATGACGGCCCATACACTTGCCAACTTTTCAAATAGTTGTGGGACTGTAATCGTAACGGAACCATCTTCTGGCTCCAGTCTTGGATATGAGACAAGTTGGGCTCCTGGCGGTAACGGTAGCGGAGGATTTAGTGATGGAGACTACTTTGGTTTATCTGGATCCGTTTTAGTATCAGCTCAATTAGGAGCTGCTCCTCCTCAAGGTACTCAAGCTTTCATGATGGAGGACACAGATGGCGACGTCACTATGAGTTTTTCTGAGGTGTCCCTTGCGGGCACTACTACCCCGATGTTTAGTATACAATACATTCTTGATGAGACAGGATGGGAGGCAGAAGATTTTCTGAATATATACATTGAAATAACGGGATGCGGAGCAGCTACAACGGTTACTCTTTTAAATACTACAGGTTCTGATATTGATAATTTAGGAATAGAAAATTCTTGGAATACATTATCAGCCAACCTAACTTCATTTGTAGGGTGTACCGCTCAGCTATTTGTTGAGTTTTCCGGAAACTCTAATAGCGAAGAGCTAGGTATTGATAACATTATATTTACGGAGGGAAGCCTCACAGCTCCACCTTCATTTTTATGTCCAACAGTAGATCAAGTAACGGTAAGTCCAACTCAAGTTTGTGTAAACGAACCATTCAGTTTGGAAGGAAGTGGAACGGGTACAGATATAGATATCAATACTGAGCAAAATTATGATTTTGAATTCGTTTACTTTGGTTCTCCGACTACTGATCCTTACACCGGAGGGACTTCTCTTGGTACCACATCTAATCTTCTTTTAGGTACAGGGTCTGGTCTTGGTGTGTATTTATTAACTGGGGCAACTATCCCAACAGCCGATCCTACAACGTATATCTACGCCATTCTTTCTCCACCACCAAATGATCCCACTTGTCGACCATTCGATGAAACGATTATTGCTGTAACGTCACCAACTGTAGCCTTCACTGCTCTTGCTGATCTTTGTCTGAATGATGGAATTCAAGCAGGACAAGGAGGAGGTACTCCCTCTCAGGGGACTGTTATTGGAGACATGGGCATGTACAGCGGTCCAGGAGTATCAGATGATGGAAATGGAATGACTTATAGTTTCGATCCAGCTGTTGCTGGAGTAGGTACTCATACATTGACATATACTTATATGGATGAGAATGGTTGTACCAATAGTGCCTCTGATGATGTGGAGGTTTTTGCAGCGCCTACTGCTATCTTCACAGCTCCGGCAGACCTTTGTATTAATGCTGGCACGCAAGCTGGCTTAGGAGGAGGTACACCTACGGGGGGAGTTTACAGTGGTCCAGGTGTGTCAGATGATGGAAATGGAATGACTTATAGTTTCGATCCAGCTGCTGCTGGAGTAGGAACCCACACACTTATCTACACGGTAGGTGCTACTGGATGTTTCGATTCAGCTAGCGATGATGTAGAGGTATTTGATTTACCAGTAGTAATGTTCACTGCTCCAGCGCTAGACGTATGTGTAGATGACCCAGTGGTGACTGGCTTAGTAGGAGGAACACCTACGGGAGGACTTTACAGCGGTACAGGTGTAGATAATGATACGGTCGGAATGACCTTCAGTTTCGCCCCAATGGCCTCTGCTCCAACAGGTGGCAATGTACCAGTGACTTATACCTTTACAGATACAAATGGTTGTTCTGCTTCAGCAAGTGATGATATTTTTGTAGATCCAGTATGTTGCATGCTGATGGTCACTTGTCCAGCAGGAGGCCCTATTGCTTTACAATGCGAAGAAGAATTACCAATGCCAATGGATGCAGCTGCAGAATTTGCTGCTTTAGGCGGAATGGTTGATGCGAGCTGTAATCCAGTAGAGATTTCAATTTCAGATTCCTCAGATGGAGGAGCAGGTTGTACTGCTGACCCACTTAACATTACGCGCACGTTTACTGTTACGGATCCAGGGACGGGTGAATCAACGAACTGCGCAGTCGTATATAATTTTGAAGATACAACGCCACCAACAATTGTATGCCCTACAAGTCTAACCGTTGGTTGCCAAGACAGTACCGATCCAATGGACACAGGTATGGCAACAGCAGAGGATAATTGCATGGGCGGCGGAATGGCAGCTCCAGCAATATGGATCAATGAATTTCATTATGATAATGCAGGAGGAGATGTAGGTGAATCTGTAGAAGTAGCTGGCCCAGCAGGTTTCGATTTATCAAACTGTGAAATCGTTTTATACAATGGCAACGGTGGAGCGTCTTATGCTACCATTGCGCTAAGCGGAACGATAGATGACGAAGGAATGGGTTACGGTGCGCAGAGTTTTGCACAAAATGGAATTCAAAATGGTGGTCCTGATGGATTAGCATTAGTCTGTAATGGTACTGTAGTAGAATTCTTAAGTTATGAAGGGGACTTCATGGCCACCAATGGCCCTGCTTCAGGAATGATGTCTACAAATGTAGGCGTATCAGAACCTAGTAATACTCCTGTTGGACAGTCGCTGCAATTAGAAGGTAGCGGAAGCATGGCTTCAGACTTTGACTGGGTTGCCCCATCAGCAGAATCTCCAGGAAGTTTAAATGCGAATCAAACCATTGTTTTGCCTCCACCTCCAATGGGACCTGCTGTTACTTTCAGTGATTCAAGTACACCACATGTATGTGCGACTTATACCATAACAAGAACGTGGACGGCAACAGATGCTTGCGGAAACGCATCAAGTTGCACCCAAGAAATTACAGTAGAAGGACCAGAGGCTCCAATGATTGCTTGCCCTGTGGATGTAAATTTATCAT
>JBGCDT010000193.1:0-4877 GCA_045105695.1 Saprospiraceae bacterium
CCATAGCAACCAAATTTTCATTAAGAGCTATCTTCTAGAATGGTATGATGAAACGGGGACTTTCTTACACCATGACCCATTGCAAAATGGAAACAGCTCTAAAAGGCACATCGATTATTTATTGACTTCTAAATCCGGGGACTATTTGATTAGACAACCGGATCATGATGGAGCTAATTCTACTATAAAAAAATATAGTGCTGTCACAGAGGAAGTTCGGTCTTATGACATTAACTCGTATTACCATAGTTCTCAGCCCATGATAGAGACGGAGGATGGTTCTATATGGCTAGCTGGATTAGACGACATACTTTCTCGACTGGATGCAGATACCGGTCATTTTATTTCCTATGACCTCGAAACTGGAAAACAAATTCAGACCGATACCGATAAAGAAAGACTTTGGTCAAAGGATTTTGCTACAGCATTGTTCGAGGACAAAAACAGCATCCTTTGGGTAGGATCAGAAAAAGGATTTATAAAAGTCAAACGACAAGACAAGCCAAACAATGATTTACAAAAAACCAAATACCAAAACATAGCCGGCGATCTAAGCTCCCTTAGTTACAATCACGTATCCTGCTTTTTAGATGATCCCTATCAACCAGATCGCTTTCTTTGGGTTTGCACCAAAGGAGGTGGACTCAATCGACTGGATAAAAAAACAGGAACATTTATTCACCTGACAAAAAAAGACGGATTA
This sequence comes from Saprospiraceae bacterium, assembly GCA_045105695.1. Taxonomy (GTDB): domain Bacteria; phylum Bacteroidota; class Bacteroidia; order Chitinophagales; family Saprospiraceae; genus CALGLS01. The sequence continues at coordinate 704 of JBGCDT010000193.1, forward strand.
CCAGACGATGTAGTCTATGGCCTGTTGGCAGACGAAGAAGGTAACCTTTGGGGTAGTACCAACAAAGGGCTTTTTTGTATGAGCCAAAATAGAGAAACAAGGAAAGACAATGAGCCAGTTTACCGTTTCCGAAATTTTTCAAAAGCAGATGGATTGCAGGAAAACGAATTTAATACGGGTGCTTACACAAAAATGCCAGATGGAAAATTAGCCTTTGGGGGTATCAACGGATACAACGTTTTTGACCCTAAGGAAATACTCACAGAAGCCTATGAACCGCCGACTTACATTACCAATATTTTGCTGAATAACAAAAGTGTAGTTCCGCACGATGAAACCGGCATTTTAAAAAACACCATCGAAACAACAAGAGAAATCACCCTTTCTCATTTGGATAACATTCTGACTTTAGAGTTTGCGACTCTCGATTTTAATGCGCCGGATAGGAATAAACATCGTTACCAATTGGTCGGAGCAGACGACACCTGGGTAGAAGCTGGAAACCAAAGATCCGCTACTTTTCTGAATTTACCTGCTGATGACTATACCTTCAGGGTGCAAGGCTCTAACAGTCAGGGCATCTGGAGCGACCATATTGCGGAATTGCGAATCCACGTTTTGCCGCCCTGGTGGAAGACGAGCTGGGCTTATCTGCTCTATGGAATTATAGCTACTGCCGTTGCGGGACTGGCTTTTCAATTTTCAATTAAACGTGCAAAACTAAAACAACAACTGGCTTTTGAAAAACAAGAGTCCGACCGTGTCCGCGAATTGGATACTTTGAAAACCCAGCTCTTCACAAATCTTACGCATGAGTTCCGTACGCCCCTGACCATCATCATCGGCATGGCGCAGCAGGTGGTTGAAAATCCAAAAGAACATTTTAATGACGGGATGAATATGATTATTAATAATGGTCAGAACTTATTGGGCCTGGTTAATAAAATGCTTAGTTTATCAAAATTGGAAAGTGGAAAAATGACTTTGTCGATGGTGCAAGGCGATGTCGTTTTATATTTAAGAACCATTGTAGAATCCTTTCGATCTTTTGCTGCAAAAAAAGAAATACAAATTCACTTCCTTCCCGAAGTTGATTTTGTGCAAATGGATTTCGACAAAGAAAAACTACAGCAGATTGTTTCTAATTTAATTTCCAATGCTTTTAAATTCACTCCCGATGGCGGACATATTTATTTCGTTATTAAAAAAGAAAGAGAATTATTAAACATTAAAGTAAAAGATACCGGTCGTGGAATTCCAGAAGCACAACTGGATAAAATTTTCAATCGTTTTTACCAAACGGATAATAGCAGCACCCGACAGTTTGAAGGCACAGGCATCGGCCTGGCTCTATGCAAAGATTTGGTGACTTTGATGGAAGGAGAAATCTCTGTACAAAGTCCACCGATGGGACTTCGCCAGGGTTCTGAATTCTCTGTGACTTTACCGATCAGGCAGGAAGCAATATTGGATGAAAAAGTAGAAACACCTGTTTATATAAACAAACTAGCTCCCGCAATAGCTGCGGCTGAAAACAGAATATCCTCCACAGAAACAAAAATAAAAACTAAAATAAATTCTTCTAACCTATCTGCTGGCGCAAGGCAGGCAGGCAATGCTTCTACAGAGCAACCGCTGATTCTTTTAGTAGAAGATAATCCTGATGTCGTTGCCTATATCGCTTCTTGTCTGAGCGACTACCGACTGGCTGTTGCCGAAAATGGAAAAGAGGGTGTGGAGATGGCTACAGAAATGATTCCCGACCTCATCGTCAGCGATGTGATGATGCCGGTCATGGATGGTTTTGAGCTTTGCAAAAACATAAAATCGGACGACCGCACCAATCACATCCCCGTCATCATGCTCACGGCCCGCGCCGACATGGACAGCAAGATAGAAGGTCTGGAACTAGGTGCCAATGCTTACCTCCCCAAGCCTTTTGAAAAACAGGAACTGCTACTCAGCATCAAAAATCTTTTCGCCCTTCGAGAAAAACTACGTCAGCATTATCAAAGTCTCGTTGGCCTTCCACTAAGCAATGAAGTAAAGACGGTAGAAGCTCCCGTGGTGGAAGACCCTTTCGTCCTAAAAGTCAGAGCCACCATAGAAGATCACCTCAATGATTTCAACTTCACCGTGGAGCAACTCGCTAAGGAACTACACCTCAGTCATTCTCAGCTTGGTCGTAAACTGGATGCGCTGACTGGCTTTTCACCGAATCGTTTCATCCGTCATATTCGTTTGCAGAAGGCGAAGGAGTTGTTGCAAAATCCGGAGTTGAGTATCACGGCGGTTGCTTATGATTGTGGGTTTAGTGATCCGAGTTATTTTACGCGGGTGTTTAAGAAGGAGGTGGGGAAGACGCCGGTGGAGTGGCGGTGAGTTTTTCACAAACCCATATCCTCCTGGAAAACTTCCTCTTCCCTTTTTTACTAACGATACAATGATCTGAAATTTTAAATCCAGTCTTGTTTATTAAATCAGTAATATCTGTGATAGATACGATAACGAGTCGGTCTGAGATTTTTGCTGTAGACTCAATGATGTGCAACATATCATTATCAGTTGCAGAGCTTAGCAAATTGTATGGCAGGTCAATAATGGCAGCGTCATACCTTTTGTCAATGTCTTTTATATCGGAGCGATATATTTTTGCAGTATAATTAAAGTGCGCAATATTTTCTCGCGCATTTCGACAAACCTTCCAGCTAATGTCGCAGCCCTCAATATCATGTCCTGCAAAACAAGCTTCCAACATTATAGTCCCCACACCACAGCAGGCATCTAAAAGCGTTGCCTCTTTATTTCCCTTTGCGGCAATATTGACCAGCGCCTTGGCAATATTTATACTTATGGAATTACTGTAGGAATAGGGTTTTTTCTTGTGTTTATTCCAAGTCAAATCATTCTTAATCAAAACACCGAAATACCAAAGACCTTCGTAATAACATAAAGCATAAGTTATCGTCGGATTATAATAATCAGGATCACCTTCTATGCTGTAACCGATGTCTTTCAATTTCTCCAGTCGCTTTTCATAAACTGTTGGATCGCCATCAAAAACTAAATATTCAACTTTGAAACCTTCAACGTGTATGTCTTCTTTTTTTATTTTATTTATTAGGGTTTCGTAATCTTCAGAGCATAAAATAACATCGAGTCTTTTTTTAATAAAGGCGCTACTTGAAGGTTCTACTTTTATGTTGGAAAAAAGTAGTTTGTTTTTTTCTTCTTTATTGAAAATGGATTTTGATTCGAGTTTGCAGAGGTCGCTTTCGGTGTTGTCGTAGATGAATGAGTATAGGTGGTTGTTTTTGTGCATTGGAGGGTTTTTGGTGGTGAGGGGCTGATAACGCTCGGTGCAGACGACGTAGGCGCGTTTAGCGACTATGTACGTTCTGCACTTTGTTAGCTGTCGGTTCTTCGTGGTTCCGTGAGCTATTTAATTTTTAATAATTATTTAATTTGAACATAAGTAGATGATAGTCAGATTAGTATGATTTTATTTATACCCGTTTTTATATTGTTGCTAACAAAGTAAAGGCAATCTTCTTTACATTGTTATCAACATTAATCTTACGCACAGTAATAACTTCATTTCCAGCTATTTATATTTAATTTATAATTTTTTTCTTCACGGATTCAGGGGTTCTTTTTTTCGGCATACTGAAGGATTTGGGATTGCTGACACGCTCTTTGATCATTTATAGATTTGTGTTCAGTTTTTGTGGGTAATGATCAATGTGCATGGCTTGTATTTGCTGTTTTACTAATCTAAATCTTCAAGTGCTAATAACTTTTTCTCGTTCAAAATGGAATTCATCCCTTTTTGTGTACTTCGCAATTTAAGATTATAATTTTATATTTGATACGAACTTGTTCATATATTTGAGTTAACAATAATTTAATAAAATGGGAGATAATAGAGATAATTAAATCAAAGTAAACCTGAATTGAACTACAAAGAATCACATATCTTAATTCTAAATAATATAGCTAGGTTCATTGATTTAACCGAGTTAGAAAAGCTGAAATATCTCTCTTTACTTAAAGAAATCACTGTAAAAAAGAAGTCATTTTTGATGCAGGCAGGTGATGTTACTAAGTATGAGTATTTCATAGCTAAAGGTTGCTTAAAGGTATATACCTTAGATGAAGATGGTACTCCTCATAT
>JBGCDT010000194.1:0-2730 GCA_045105695.1 Saprospiraceae bacterium
TGTTAATTCCAAAGAACAGGAAGCAATGGCTTTTGATAATATGGCCTTGGTTTATCAGAACAAAAATGATTTCACCAATGCCATGAAATCTTTTGTAGCTGCATTGAAAATTCGTGATGAGCAAAATGATGAGGCAGGTATTGCCACTTCAAAAAATAACATCGGTCGCGTTTTCTTTTTACAGGAGGATGTCGCAAGTGCGCTGGACAATCTGAACAGAGCATTGGAGATTCGACAAAAAATCAATGACAAATCTGGCGCTGCCGTCACTAATAAAAACCTTGGTGAAGTTTACTTGCTAAAAGGTTTTATAGGTAAGGCAAAAGATCATTATGATCGCTCGATGAATTTATACATTGAGTTGAATCAGATTGATAAAGCAGCGGATTTAGCGAATTACCTTGGTCAAATTATGAAAGAGGTAAATGACTATGAAGGTGCATTGGCTTACTATAGGATGTCTCTAGATTTCAATCGTTCTCTAGAGAATGTAAAAGAAATTGCTTCTAATTATAACGATATTTCATTGACGCTTTACGCGCAAAAGATCTACGATGAAGCTTTAGAAAACAATGAGATTGCTTACGACATCAGAAAGAAGCTGCCGAACAAAACGGACTTAGCCGAAAGCTTGAAAAACTTCGGAATGATCCACGCAGCAATGAAAGATCAGAAAACTGCTACTGACTTTTTGGAGCAATCCGTTACGCTACTTAAGGAAATCGGAAACGAGCCAGGTACGCAAAATATCTACAAAGACATCGCAACGGCATACGAAGACATTGGTAATTTTTCAAAAGCTTATATCAATCATGTCGCTTACGCAAAAAGCCGTGACATCCTTTTCAACAAAGAAAAAACCACCGCACTTTTAGAACTAACGACTAAGTACGAATCTGAATTCGAGGCAGAGAAGCAGAAATCTAAGATCGCTAATCTAGAAAAAGATCAGGCTTACAATGCAAAGATGAATACCATCTTATTTGCGCTACTTGGCCTTGGTGCATTGTTGTTGGTTGTTGTGTTCAATAGTTATAAGCGTAAGCAGAAAGCCAATAAATTATTGACAGCGAAGAACGAAAAAATTGAAAAGCAAAAATCTGAGATTGATAAACAAAACCTCTTGTTAGAGGAAAACCTAAAGCGTTTGGATACGCTGAATTCTAAATTAGTTTCTGAAATGGCAGAGCGAGAATCCATTGAGCAAAGTTCTTTTGCCCGTGATCGATTCTTGGCTACTATGAGTCATGAGATGCGCACGCCGATGAATATTATCATTGGATTGACGCACTTATTACTAGAAGAAAACCCGAGACCAGGTCAGATAGAACACCTTAGAACACTACAGTTTTCTGCAAACAACTTAGTTGTATTTATTAATGATGTATTGGATTTCTCCAAAATTGAGGCTGGAAAGCTGAGTCTGGAAAGCAGAGATTTTGAGCCATCAAAGATCTTTAATGAAGTTAGAAATCGCTACAAGTTGCCGGCAGAAGATAAAGGCTTACAATTCACATTGTCTGTTGATAGAAAGATACCTGAGAACCTAACTGGTGACCCGACGAGATTGAATCAGATTATTTCCAACCTTGTTTCAAATGCTGTAAAGTATACAGAATCTGGTTCTGTAGATGTAAATGTAGAGCTTTCAGAATTGAGCAATAAAAATGCAATGCTCAAGCTAACCGTTACCGATACCGGAAATGGAATCGCTCCTGATATGCTCCACGAGATGTTTAGAAAATTTGCAGACGAAAGTAGCGACGATATCTTTGAAGGATACGCTACAGCAGGTCTTGGCTTAGTAATTACAAAACGTCTGGTTGATTTGCAAAACGGAAATATAGAAGTAATGAGTAGCGAAGGAAAAGGAACAACCTTCACATTGTTCTTACCTTTCAAAGTAGCGAACGTAGCTCCTAAAACAGAGGTCGCTGTTGAGAACGAAAAGGGAGAACGCACTTATGAAGAATTAGCAAACAACAAAATCTTACTGGTAGAAGACAATGCTATCAATCAGTTGGTGGTCGCTAAAATGCTCCGTAAATTGGGCATGGAAGTAATCACTGCGAATAACGGTCTTCTCGCTTTAGAAGCTTATGATAAAGAATATTTCGATTTGGTTTTGATGGATATTCAAATGCCGGAAATGGATGGTTACCGAACCACTGCGGAGATCAGAAAGAACGCCGATCCAAGGAAAAGAGATGTGCCGATTATTGCATTGACTGCTTCTGCATTCCTTACAGAAAAAGAAAAAGCCAAACTATTCGGTATGAACGATCATGTTGGAAAACCTTTCGGTCCAGAGGATCTATTGGATAAAATGTCGAACTGTCTATCGGTTTATAAAAAGTCGATGAGGTGATTTTAAGTCTTTGGTCTTTAGGTGTTGGTCTTTAGTGCCTTCTAGCGTGAATCCGCGATAGAGCAGATTCAAGACAATCGGCTAAGATTTTTTATTCATTAGTGCCTTTTAGCGTGTTACTACGTTTGAAGGCACTTGTGATTTAAGGGCAAATTTGATTCATTGAAAATATTAACATACGACTACAAAAGCGCAGGAAAGCGTATAGTCAACCACGAAGAAAAAAAGTTGCCTAAGGTTTACTATAAATTATTTTTACAATCTGCAGAAAACTTCGTGTCCCATCGTGGCCTTCGTGGTAAAATCAATACGAAAGAAGGCACGACCGAGCGCACCAACTCCTTTTAAGTCTTTGGTCTTTA
>JBGCDT010000195.1:0-13342 GCA_045105695.1 Saprospiraceae bacterium
CTGCAGACGATTATACAGCTATTGCTGCTGCTGCCGAAACTGAAAACCCAGATGGTGCTTCCAGTATTAGTAGCTTTGGAAACTTCGATGTTCAGCTTTGGGACGACGCAACTATTCTTAAGTTTATAGGTGCTCGTTTAATAGAACTCTTCCCAACAGTAGAAGGCCAAAAGTATTTGGTATCCTATGACACTTGGGAGCCTGGAGCAGGTGTAAGAGACCTCTACCTTATTTATGAAGGTGGAGAATATGTTGTATTTGAATAATAAAAATTCCTTATTTTAGGATCAAACAAAGAAGGCCGTTTCAATTAATTTTGAAACGGCCTTCTTGTTTATGTCATAGACATTTGAAAAAGATCAGATTTAAGTCAGTTCTTTCTAGCCCCCAGTAATTTCTGTCTTCTCTTTCAAAAAAACCTCCGCCATCATACACCTTACAGATCCGCCACCAATGGTTTCGATGACTTTAATCGGACTATGCAAAATTTTCGTATGCTGTTCGATAAATTGAATCTGCTCTGGATAGAGGGAATCATGAGCTTGTGAAGACATCACTAAAAAACGCTCTCCTCTCCTATTGCGAAGCTGTAGCATGTTTCCAGCAAAAGCCATCATCTGATCAAGACTGATACGAATGATGGTCTTACCTGTTTTGGCGAAAGCTTCTTTAATGGCTTTGCGCTGATTTGGATCTTTGATGGTTTCTAAACAGATGACGACGAAGTCTTCTCCGAGAGCCATCATTACATTGGTATGATAGATATCTTGATTATTACCATCTATAGCGTTGAATACTAGTTTCTCGAAATTAGCTAGTTTGCAAAATTTGTCTAAAACAACTTCATTCGTTCGCGGGCTAAGACAAGCATATACAATTCGATTGTCTCTATCTAAAATCATAGAACCCGTTCCTTCCAAAAATTGATCGTAATCCTCATAGTTTTCCAAAGGAAAGACGGCTTGTACATCACATGTTTCTGCCAGTTTATCTACAATGTGCTCTTGGCGCTCCAGTCGACGAAGTTCCGCTTGTACGGGATAAGTAATGATATAACCGTTACGATGAGTACTAAACCAGTTATTGGGAAAAACAGCATCTGGTTTGATAGGATCAGAAGTATCCTCAATGACCGTAACCTGAATGCCCTTGGAGCGTAGTAGAGAGACGAAGACGTCAAACTCTTTGATAGCTCGCAGGCTAACTTCAGAGTCGGATATGACTTTGTTGACGGTTTGAAAGGCATTGCTTTCAGCCGTTTCGGAATTGAATCCAAAGTTGGCTGGGCGAACCATTAATACATGATCTGTTATTTGACGAGATTTCATCCCTGTTTTTCGTTGCGTTTTAGAATATGCGAATATAGTGGTTTTTATATCGAGCAACCCTAAGATATTAAACATAATTACTGAATTCATATTTGAATTATGTTAAAGTATAAAAAAGCTACTTTTTACCCTTTAATTGTAAATACTGGTTTTCCCTTTATTTTACTAACCAATTGAAGGCAACTAGCTAAAGTACCATGTTTTACATATATTAATTTGGAATAATATTTGCTTTTTCAAATAACATTGTCCAACGTGGCAGACTTGCTCCTTTTCGAGTAGTCAAAACAGGAATGAAACCATCTGAAAATTTATAATCCATCACTCTATAAGTAAACATCTACTTACAAAAAAATCTAACTCATGAGCAGAACCATCGCCTGGGTCTCCGGATCCTTCCTCATCATGGCATTGACTGTCTTTGCCAGCTATCAGTACAGCACCCTCAATAAAAAAGAAGGTGTCATCAAAACCCAACATACCGAAATCGTCCGATTGGATGATGACCTTTTTAAAGAAACGCAACTTAGAATGGCTGCGGAGACCAAAGTAATGGATCTCGAAGGCAAGATCATCGAACTAAGAGATAGCGTTGCGTTGCTGCAAGACAACATCGTTTCGCTAAAACGAAAAGTACGTAAACAGGAAAAAACGTTAAGAGCTTTATCTAAAAAATTGAAAAGCTTTGAAAACGATTATGATATTCTGAAGCAAGAAATCGCAGCACTTAGCAGAAAGGAGACTATTGATATGGAGCGTATTCAGGAATTGGAATTAGAAAAAGAAACGCTTCGAAACGAAATAGCAACGGTTGAAATAAAAAGAGAAAGAGAGGAAGAGAAGCAGCAGAAGGTTGAAGCGTCCTTACTGGAGCAAAAAATGAAAGAAGAACGTTTGCGCCAGATTACAAAAATCATTGACAACACGCGGGTGGTTTATCAGACTGTTTCGACACAAAAGAAGCGCTTTGGAAAAACAATGAAAAAACTGAAAAGAAAGAATACAGCCTGGGCTTACACTGTATTGGAATTCAAATTAATCCATGACGAGCATCAGCTGCTTTTGGATGAAAAATTCATTGCGAAGATCATTGACTCAGATACTGGCGAAGTATTGTCTTACATAGAAAACAATCCAAACTTCCCAGATTCTGACAAAGATGCAAAAGGTATCAAATTCAAGTTCGACGGAAATCTAATCGAACTTGCGCACTATAACAATCAGGAGAAAACTGGAGAGAATTACGAAGTGCAGTTATTTTACATCGACTCCGAGGGACAGGAGCACATGCTCCGCGGAGGGAAAAAACAATTTTTAAAGAACCGAAGATTGGTTCGATAATCCCCGTAACCGAAAAAAATTAGCTCACACACGTATTCCCATTTTGAACATTTCAAGCGGCTGTACCGAAAGGTATGGCCGCTTTTTTTGTTAAAGTAGATATCCTTTGTCGTATTCTCTAAAACGTAATTCCTCCTTTCAAAACAATGTTACGAGGTGGCTCCCCAGTCAGACCGACTACGACTCGGTGATGTTCAATAAAAAGACCTATCGTAAAACCAGAATCATTAAGTTTTCCAGAAGGCCCTCCTATTTCTTTGAAGTGCTGAAAACTATTGCCTGCAAGAATATTGAAATAAATTCGTCCATCTATATATTCAGGAGTAAGATAAAGTCTAAATCCAAGCAAGGAGTTAAATACATTGCTAATTCGTTTTCTTTCATTAAAACCATATTGTTCTTTATGCAGCTGCATGTAAGAAAGTTGTCCTTCGACATAAACAAATTCGGATACCCGAAGAGCAGGGTTGAATCCAAAAAACATCCCTTTTCCATCATCAGAATCAAAAGAAAGCGTTCCGCCTATCGAGGCGTATTTGACTAAGAACTTTTGCTGCCCTGAGCAATTCATCAGAAAAGCGATCAGTAAGAGTATTGTTAGAAAAGTAGTTTTAATTATAAATTTCAAAATGCTTTATCTTTCAATTATTAAGAAGCTGATTAATGCTATACAAAGATAAAGCAATCTGACAAAGCAATTTGTAAAACTATTGTTACATAGCTAACAAAAATAGCTCGAAGGGTACTGTAGTATATCTTCGAGCTATTTGAAGAACCCTCCATTAGATCACAAACCTTCATCGCCTTGCTTCCTCTCGTAAAACTAATTTCATATCCTCTGTCAACTTCTCCCAGTGTACATCCAATAAGGCACCCTGCAAAGAGTACAGATAATAACAAAGCGGTAGGTGCTTTCCAGATTGCCTTTCAGATAATTTCTGATAAGCCTTGGCTGGTGTCATTTCTGAGAGGTCCGCAAGGGATTGGATTCCGATTTTGTTGAGCCGTTTGGCGATGGTTGGTCCTATGTTTTTGGCCTGTGCGATAGGCCGATCTTTTAGCAAAGTCATCGTCAATTATTTTTCAGGGTTGGTGTATTTTACGATATCAACTCCAATTCCATTAGGGTCTTCTATGGCAAAGTGGCGATCGCCCCAAGGTTCATCTCTAAGTTCGACTTTGATTGGTAAACCCTTGTTTTTTAGCTTTTTATACAATGAATCTACTTCATCCATTTCAATAGTCAGGTACATTCCCTTCCCAGAAAAGGGGGCATGGAAGAATGGATCTTGAGTCGGATGATTCGGTAATAAGAAAGACAGTTCTGCCTGCTTATTGGGCGTATGTAATAACAAGTAAAATTCGTTTTCAAAGGTCACTCCGAAGTCTAGGTGATCCGTGTAGAATGCTTTTGTTTCTGCTAATTTCTCGGTTAAGATTCCTGCGTTGAGTTTCATGATAATTAGTTTTTCAATGAAGTAATTATATAAATTTGATAGCACAAATATCTAACAGATCGTAAAGAAAGTATTGTAAAAAACGGACAATCACTCTCTTCCGAATGCTTTGGAAGGAGTAACTCCGTAGAAGGTTTTAAAGTCTTTTATGAAATGTGCTTGGTCATAATAACCGAGGTCGTAGAAGAGTTTGTTTTGCTTCAAACTCTGAGTGGAAGGCTTTGCTCTTAGGATGTTCTGGAAGCGAACAACTTTGCTAAAAGACTTAGGCGTATCGCCAATATAGTATTTGAATAGTCGACGGAGTTGCCGCTGACTGATGCCTGTGTCTAAATCATTTTCTAAATTAATGACACCAAAGTTTTTTAGAATTACATGAATGGCGTCATACAATCGGCTGTCATCATCAAAGTTTTTCTCATCAATTAATTCCAGAAAGAATTCATCAAAACGTTTGGCTATTTCTTTAGTAGATAAGCCTTCATGAAAACGATCTGCAATAAAATCAGCAGTCGATTCAGATATGTTTTTTAGTAACTGAAATTGATTACTCAGTTTAGCTGCATCCACTTGATAAATCTGTGGAAACATCGTTGGCAAAAAACGCACACCGACATAATGAAAGAACTGCTCCAAAGGAAACTCCGTATACTTTTTACAAAAGCCCATTACAAAATTATCAACCGTATGATTGATTTCAAAGAAGACATCAATACAACCATCCGTCACCACGCGGTAGGTAAAAGGTTCGTCAAGTGGCTTTGTTGTTTTTAACTCCCAATAACAATAGAGGTATGGTAAAAGTGCTGGGTGTGGACTAAATTCTTGATAGGTAACATTTTGATTTGTCCGCCGGACAGTAGGTTGGAGCGGAGTATAAAGGGTTCTTATGCTTTTGAAGGGGTTCACTTTTTATCATTCATAATTTATATCCTAACCCCAACTTTTAAAACAAAATACCCAGGAGAATCCACTGAAAGTCCCAGCATCAGTCGCCCCATCTCATAATAGATTCCCGCAGAATAACCTAGTTCAAAATCTGTATCATCACTTCTTCCATCTCGTTTTTCTGTGTGATAAACCGCACCTGCTAGTAAATTAAGGTAGAATCGATTTTTCTTATCTTCAGAATTGATGTAAAGCCTAGGTCCAAACAATGTATTCACTGCCCAGTCATTGCCTTTACCTCCTGAGAGGAAACTGCCGTTGATATCCGTATAAGAATAAGAAAGTTGTCCTTCGATGTACAATCGTTGAGTAATCCGATAAGCTGGATTAATTCCGATATGAAAACCTACACCATTGTCCAAGACAGGAATGGTAAGGCCAACGTTTGGCGTGAAAATATACTGACGGTCTTGAGCTATTGAATTAGATTGAAAAGTTATTAGTAATACTATTAACGAGATGATACTCTTAATTTGGAATTTCATATTTGTGTTTAAAATGATTTATGATAGAAAAATCAAGATTTAATTTTCAAAGTCGTTTTACTATTTGATTTAGAATAGCATATAGTGGTAAACTAAAAAACAAAAATACTATGAAAACAATAGGGATGAAAAATATACCGACAACAACTAGCCAACCTGTCTTTAATGCAAATCCTCCAATAATGAACAGTCCAATTATTACAACAAGGATCGTACTTATGGTTGATACAAAACTTTCTAATTCAGTTCTTCTTGTTGTATAACATTCCTCATGGCTAAAGATAATAGCATCTGTACCGTCCGTTAATTTCATCTTTTTTGGGTAGTTGTTTAAAGTACCTTCTTGGACGTAAAAGTAACTATGCGAAAGTAGCTTTACAATTTTCATATTCGGTAATGTGTTTTTTATTTGAAGTTTTGTAACAACCGCTTTTTGCTTGTCATCTTCTCCAAAAACACTTTTGATTTGAATCCACGTTTTTCCGAACTCTGTCTTAACATTGCTATGTATGTGCTTGATAAAAGATTTTTTTATCTCCGAAAACTTCAATTTTTTTCCTTTAAAGTAAGGATCGAATAAATGATGCCCGACTAATAGAATATCAATAGGATGTTCATTGACCTCTGAAAGAGCATACACTTCCAAATTTTCTTTTACATCCATAATGTATCCTTTCTTTCCACCCTTGTCTTTAAGCATAATAAAGTCTACCCCGTTTCTAATCACTCTTCGGTAAAAAGGGATCAAACTATTAGATGGCTCTACTCTACTTATGTATTGTTCTTTTAACCGAGGCCGATCATAGACTTTACAATCTCTTTTTGTATAAATACAAAAATTAGAAAGCTCCTCGTCAGATTCAATTACAGTTTCTTCAACGGTATTTATTTCAGGAATCTCTTCTTTCTCAAGCTCTTCTATTATTTTTTTCTGCTCCACTTCAATAATCTCATCCACATCATTTGCAATGTCCAGTAAATGCATTTTTGGCTTTGGTTCAATAGTGGCCTTATAATTAATAAATTCCACACAAACCCTCTCTGGATCATAAATCACCTCCTTGCTACAATGAATCGTTTCATAATCAAGAAAACTCGCAAAGGGACATTCTGAACAAGTATCATAGAATTTTTTCTCTTCACTCATAACGTTTCTGTTTTAAGAAATAATCTCACATCAATGCGCACTCAAAACCGCTAACCCCAATCCCACCGCAATCAAAGCCATCTTTCCCCATGGCAACCGATGATGCTCTGCTCCATCTGATTCAAATAAAATTGTAGTAGCAATGTGCAGAAAAGAACCTATCACAAAAGCAACTATCTTTTCTTGTACTCCTTGATCTAACCAACCTTGCTCTCCCAGTACCGCTGCCAAAGCCGCTCCCAACGGAGACATTGCTGCAAAAACAATGAGACAGAGAATCACTGTTCGCCTTTTGAAATTGCTTGCCAGCAATAATGCAGTCAATGCGAAAGCAGCTGGTGCTTTATGTAAAATAATTCCCAGAAGTAAATGATTGTCACTGTGTACATGCCCATGATGCAATTCTTGAAAAGCCTCGTAATTACCAAGCGGTAATCCTTCAAAGAAAGCATGTAAGCAAAGTCCCAACATCAGTTGAAGCATATAACCACCTCCAGCATGACTATGCGGGTGAATGTGTCCATGTTCTACACCACCGCTAAGTTGTTCTAACAATAGTTGCACGAAAAAACCAAGGAGTATCCAAAGGCCAGGGTTAGTCTCCGGATGTTGAAAAGCAATAGGCATCAAATGCAACATAGCAATTCCCAACAAGTAAGCTCCGCTGAATGATAAAATCCAACTTAAGTACTTCGCCTTTACCTGCTGAAGATACAGGGCAAAACTTCCACCGATAAGAACTGCTATAAATAAAACTAAATATTCTGTTATCTCCATAGTAATTTAAAAATCCGTGCAGTAGCGAGTCCAACAAGACTTCCTAACAATGCTCCTACAAGAACATCAAAAGGGAAATGCACCCCTACATAAACCTGTGCAATAGCAATGAGGCTCGCCCAAAGCAGCAAAGGTACTTTAATCTTAGAAAACTGAGTGCCCAAAAGACTGATTAAAAAGACGGCTAATGCAAAATGATTCGTCGCGTGGGATGAAGGAAAACTATAGCCAGAGCCACAGGGAACCAACAGATGAACTTCTGCTTTGATGAGCTCCGTTTTGCAAGGGCGCAGCCGTTGGATGGATTTCTTAAGTACTTTGCTACTCAGCGTGTCAGCGATGGCTATGGTTAGTACTGCTGCCAGAATGATAAACCCTCCTTTGCGACCTAGCTGTTTTAGCAAAAACCAGATCAGTAGGATGTAGGCTGGAATCCAGGTGTACTTGTTACGCCAGATGGGTAATAGCAGGTCGAAGAAACTATTTTGCAGTTCCTGATTCATGGCTTGGAAAAGGGCCTGGTCCCATTGTAATATTGTGTCCATACTTATCTGTCGATAAATTTTATTGCTTTTTCCATCCGTTCTTCAACAGTTCCGCTGAGGCTAATCATTTGTTTATTCCAATTCAACAATTCATTTTTATAGCTGTTATACAACCGCTCTCGGTCATCAGGATTTTCGCGATGCGGGTCAGGTTCCCAGGGGATGTCCGGAGCGCATAATAAGTAGACATCGTAATGACGTTTGGCTAGTTGTTCATTGATCCAGTGGAAAGTGCCACCGAATTTTTCCAGTTGCCATATTTTGATGGTAATCAAATCAGTATCACAGATCATGATGTTTTGAACCTGAGTAGCCACCTGATCTTCTTGTCTGATTTGTTCTTTAGCAATCGTTAGCAGATCAAGTTCTGTATAAGGTCTTCCTAAGTTTTCGACAAAGAAGCGCGCGTACTCTGGTACCCAGAGGGTTTGATAATGTTCGGCCAGCAATTCTGCCATCGTTGTTTTCCCAGAAGACTCAGGACCGGTCAGTACAATTTTTCTCATAGTTTTTTTTGGCCTAAAGCCAATCTTACATTCTTAGAAATACAATTTATTATTTGCTTTAGCGCTTCCAAAGATGAAGCATTTTTTTCGAAAAAAATAAAAAACTTAGTTCCTACATTTGCGCAAGCAGATATGAAGAAACGCTAGTCGTACCGTTTATCTACATCTTGCGACTCCTAAATTTTCAACATGCACGACATAGAACCTTTTTTCAAATGGCGAGGACATTATGTAGCCTCCAACGATGAACGCTCTCCCTTCCACGGGCGGGTCTACGACGAGTTTAAATTCACTCAAAAGATTTACAACTATTTTATTCATCCGCAGTGGGATTCCTTTGGGTCCAGCACGCTGTACATGAAAATTCTGTTTGTCAACTACGATAGGCACTTCGCTATTTTTGAATTGATTGGCGAATGGAACGACTGCCTCCACAACGACGTCAATTTTCTAAAACGAGACGTTGCAGATGTTCTGATTGATCAAGGAATTACTAAATTTATTCTCCTTACGGAAAACGTTTTGAACTTCCATGCCGGCGATGATTGCTACTACGAAGAATGGTGGGACGATGTAAAAGACGACAACGGCTGGGTCGCTATTCTGAACACCTTGGATCATGTAAGAGTAGAAATGCAGGAAGCGAATCTGCAATATTACGTTCACTTTGGTCATGCGTTCAACGACGTGGCCTGGCGAGGAATGAAACCTAAAGCTTTGTTTGAAAAAGTGGAAGGGATACTGGAGGGAAGGGTGAAGGAGTTGGCTTGATGGTTTTTTAAGGGAGAGAGGTCGAAGAGGGTGACAAGTGACTGGTGACAGGTCAGGTGGTGAGCCTTCATACTAAGGATTCCAAATAGCTTAGAAAACTTCCTGTAATTTTGCTTCCTTTGTGATAATTCAACCACGAGTTGAAGCCTTTTACTTTTTCTTTTAATTTTCATTTTAATTAAATATGCACAAATCCGGATTCGTAAATATCATCGGTCGCCCAAACGTAGGTAAATCTACTTTGATGAACACCCTCACCGGTGAACGTATGTCCATCATTACCAACAAACCACAAACGACTAGGCATCGAATCATCGGTATTGTAAGTGAAGACGATTACCAAATTGTATTTTCAGACACCCCTGGTTTTATTACCGACCCTGCGTACAAAATGCAGGAGGCGATGAACGGCTTTGTGTTTTCTACTTTTGAAGATGCGGACATCATGATCTTTGTGACGGACACTTTAGAGGAGTATGAAGATGACGATCAGGTAATCGAGCGACTGCGAAAAATAGAGGTACCTTTATTCTTAGTCATTAATAAAATTGATTTACTAAAATCGCCAGCAGAGGTTTTGGCTTTGATTGCAAAATGGAACAAACGAGTAAAATTTACGGAGACGATTCCAATCTCTGCTTTAGAAAAAAACAATACGGATACTTTGGTGAAATTGGTTTTGGATAGATTACCCGAAGGCCCAGTTTATTATCCGAAGGATCAGTTGACTGATAAGTCAGAGCGGTTTTTCATTTCCGAAATCATTAGAGAAAGTATTTTGGTTTTGTACAAACAAGAGGTCCCCTACTCTTGCGAAGTGATCGTCGATTCGTTCAAAGAAACAGAAACCAAGAGAGGCGAACCGATGGTCCGTATTCGCGCAGAAATTTATGTCTCCCGAAAAACGCAGAAGTCAATCATCATCGGCAAGCAAGGCTCGGCCATCAAACGATTGGGAACGGAAGCGCGCAGAGGTATTGAAAATTTTCTGCAAAAGAAAGTCTTCCTAGAGTTGTTTGTCAAAGTGAAAGATGGTTGGCGAGATGATGAGCAGAGCTTGAAGCATTTTGGGTATTGAGTAAACTGTTGACTTTTGACTATTAACTTTTAACTTCGCTCGGTGCCTGAACTTTTTAACTTTGCGACCTGGTGCAAATGAAGTAGAGCGACGGCAACAGTTCGTAAAGTGCTGTCATTGCTCTCAGAAGTAATTTTGAATAAATGAATGTTGAAGGATTGAATGGCCTTCGACTGTAAATCCGAGGAGCCTTCGTACTGAGCGTATTGAATTTGAACTTGACACTTGTACTTTTAAAGTTCAAGAATCAAGTTCAAACTTCTTCGTCCGTAAATACCACATAGCTTGCGAACTGAGTGTCACTCTATCTTTTCACAACAGTCTCCGTAAAAACCTCACCTCCTGCTAAAACCGAAATCAGATATAAACCTGGTTCCAAGTTAGACAAATTAACTTCGTTGTTTTCAATATTATTAGAGAACATAACCGCTCTTCCCAAGCTATCAGAAATCTTCACGGTTTGAATATTCTCCGCTCTTATGGTAAGTACAGCAGCTGTTGGATTTGGAAAAATTTGAATATTGTTTTTAGAATTTCGCTTCAAGCTCACCATATTGGAATATTCAAATTGTCCATCAAAATCCTGTTGCTTTAAGCGATAGTAAGTTTGACCATCCGTTGGATTTCTATCTGTAAAATCGTAAGTGTTCAATAAAGCGGTCGTTCCTTTTCCTCTAACAAAACCGATGGTTTCCCATTCTTCGGCATCTGTAGAACGTTCGATATCGAAGCCTTCATTATTCAACTCTGATGCTGTTTGCCAGTTAAGCATATTGCTTTGGTTTCCGGTACGTCCAGTAAAACTGATTAACTCAACTGGAAGTGGAGCAGGGACTATTTCAAATACGTTGTCACCCTGATCATTGCAAACATAAAATTTTCCAGTATCATGATCTCGTGCCATTGAGCCAGGGGAATTAAGGACATTACCCTGCCCATCACCAGTGCTGTTGAATAGTGCAGTGATTACTCCAGTAGAAGATATCGTAAATAAATTATCAGAGCTACGGCCTAGTAAGTAAACATTAGAAGAATTATCAACAGTGATCGATAAGGGGTTATTTAGGTTTTGGCCTTGGCTATCTCCATTAGCATCAATGATTTCTGTAATCACTCCACTTGGCGTAATTTTAAAAGCGTTGTTCGATTGAATTCCGGCAACAAAAACATTTCCGATGTTATCAACTACTAAATCTGATGCACTCGTCAAAGCATTTCCAGCCCCATCTCCTGTAGCATCAATTATTTCAGTTATGGTACCGTTCGGTTCTATCTTAAATGCATTGCTAGAAAGGTAAGCGCAAACATAAACGTTGCCGTCGCTATCTAAGTCCAAGCCATAACAATTATCCAACGTATTACCATTTCCATCACCAGTCCCGTCTATTATTTCAGTAATGGTACCATCAGTTTCTATTTTAAAGACATTATCACTTGTCGCACATGCAGTATAAACTGTCCCGTCATCACTGACCACAACCTTTCGGGGAAAACCTACCGTATTTCCGTTTCCATCACCGGTAACATCTATAATTTCTGTGATTACACCTGCTGGAGTAACTTTGAATACATTGTTAGAATTAAATCCAGCTACATAAATGTTCCCTGAATTATCCATGACTATTCCATATGGTCTGGTTAAAATATTTCCATTACCATCTCCACTCGCATCGAGTATCACTGAGATGGTTCCAGATGGTGTTATTTTAAAAACCTTGTGAGTTTCTATACTCGTGACATAGACATTATCCGAAGCGTCCACTATTACACCTCCAGGATAATCGAAGGTATTACCGGCTCCGTCACCAGAGGCATCAAGTATAACACTGACTGTTTGAGCGGAGCAATTTAGGATTAGGGCAAAGAGAAGTGCTAGTGAAAAGTAAATTTTCAAATTCATAATTATCTGTTTTGTAATAAAGTAGAATAGGTTTGTATTACAAAGGTAGGATGTCCTAACGACTAAGGCGTCACTACAAAGAGTGATATTTGAGAACGGATAATTATTTTTTTCAAGGCACTAAAGTTCTCATAAATTATTTTGTAGAAGTACTGTTATAATTTTCAACCAAGGCCTCCAAAACATCCTTCCTCAATCTATTCTCATCTCTATTATTTATAAAAACAGAAATAGACATATCCAGCTCTGGGAAATATTTAACCGTCGTTCCCCAGAATCCGCCGTGGCCAAAAGTCTTGTAACCGTTCGTTTCGGATTCCATAATGCCTAAGTGATAATCCTTTCCATCGTCTTGCACTGCGGGCATGGGGGTATAGATCAATGCTAGGGTTTGAGGGTCCTCGAATAGCTTTCCTTTGAATAACAATTGAGAGAAGCGAGCTAGGTCTTTTGTTGTCGCAGCGATGCCTCCGCCTCCATAAAGGTCAAAAGAATGATCGAATTCATAGCTGTCAAAGTTTCGCGCATCCCAATATTGATGTACCATTGGTTTAGTATTTTCAGGATAGTCTTCTAGCGACTCAAACCAGGTATTATCTAAATTAAATCGCTCATAGTTCAAAAGCTCCCTCATCGATATATAAAAAGCCTTACCCGTATTTTGCTCAATAATTTCAGATAACAAACAGTAGTTCGTATCTGCATAACTAAAGACAACTCCGGGTTTACCAAGTGGTTCTCCGCCACTAACAGCTAAGGCAATTTGCTCTTCTCTAGTCCAGCGATGCTTTGGTTGGTCAGTGACCCTTTTCAATAAAAATCCGTCATTGGCATATACATAATTATAGATTCCGGAAGTGTGTGACATTAGGTGAGCAACTGTAATAGTGTTCAAGTCATACTTATCTTTTGCTAAAACCTTTTTTGTTTTTTCCGAAAGGTGCATCGCAATCGGGTCCGTCAGTTTCAATTTTCCTTTTTCAACTAAACGCAAGATCGCAGCAGAGACATAAGTCTTCGTATTACTGGCAATCAAAGCAGGCTGATCAGCAGCTATTG
>JBGCDT010000196.1:0-3030 GCA_045105695.1 Saprospiraceae bacterium
ATAGTGTGATCATTGCAATTCGTCCGTTCATTGTTCCAGATCATTATTGGGAGGTGACCTTTAAGGTGCATGAAGCGGTGAAGAAGGCGTTTAGTGATAATAGGGTTCAGGTCTCTTATTCGGAGGGGGTTGAATTGGGGAGTATTGGGGGGTAAGGAATATAATTCTGTATTTTTCAGGAGCATTATTGGATAGGATAGTTCGTTAGCAGTCTTGAGAAAAGCGGGTTTAAATCTGCTAAATTTTCAATCATATGCGTCGATAAAAATGGGAGTCACTCTTCAGAAATAAAATTAGACAATGTAGTATAACATCCTACCATCCAATTCGTCTTAGAAAAAATACTACATAATATGAAACTCCTTTGCTTTCTTATATTCTGTTGCGCTATTTCCTTTAAAGGTGTAGGGCAAACTCAAAATGTTGATACACTTATAGCCATCGGTACACACCGACTTCATTTCAACATAAAAAAGGGAAGCGGAACGCCCATCTTATTCGAATCCGGAAATGGCGACGATGCCAGTGTATGGATACCATTATTAAATTCTATTCAGGATTCTACTAATGCTACACTAATCACTTACGACAGAGCTGGATTGGGACAAAGCGAAATAGATACTCAAAACGTTAGCTTTCAGCAGGAAATTAAAGATTTGGAATTGGGGCTTAAGAAACTTGGGTACACAGATTCCTTTTTTTTGGTTTGTCATTCTTTCGGAGGTTTTTATGCCACCCAGTTTTCAAATAGAAATAAAGTAACTGGCGCCATTTTTATTGACGTCGGTTTGCCTTGCTTTATGACAGAAGAATGGTGCAGAAGCTTTGTAAATGCAATACCCGATGAAACATGGAATATGATTCATACGCACAAAGAGGGCTTGTATTATGTATTAAAAAAACTGGATTCCATTGCTCACTATATGGCAGATAAGACTTTTCCTGAAACCATTCCACTAACCTATATCGCTGCTGAGGAAATTCTGCCAATGGTACAAGCAAATGAAGTTTCCAAATGGAAAAATTGTATCAAATCCTTCTGTTCTCCCCCGAATCACAATTACATATTAGCTAAAGGCACTAGCCATAAAGTGTGGAATAAAGACCCTCAGCTAGTAGTTGACGAGATTACAAAGCTTTATAAAGCTGTTGAAAAATAAAGTGTTCCATTTAAAAGCTAGCGCTCCTTCCAAAATAAAGGCGTTGTTGCTTTTAAGTCATACCAGTAAGTCCAAAGATTTTTCCTAAATTGGTAATCCAATACAAAATCGCACAAACCTACTGCCTATGAGATCCACCAACCTACGCATCCTCGCCATCCTCCTCTGCATTGTAGTCACGACCATCGGTTTCGCCTTTTCAGAAAATCAGAATACCGACCAACAACCACAAAGCAATAACAATACTTCTACAAAAGCATTCGATCAGATGATGCAAGTGCTGACGCACAAACGTTGCGTCAACTGCCACCCCGCTGGCGACCGCCCGCTCCAAGGGGAAGACAGCCACATTCATAATTTCAATGTACAACGCGGATTGTCCAATCACGGAGAAGATGCGCTTGCTTGCAGCACTTGTCATCATGAAGAAAACAATAATATCTCAGGTGTACCTGGCGCTCCAGAGTGGCATCTCGCTCCAAGAAAAATGGCCTGGGAAGGATTGAACCGAGTAGAAATCGCTCGCTCCATGATGAACCCAGAGAACAACGGCGGAAGAACATTGGAAGAAACGGTCAAGCACCTAACCGAGCATGAACTCGTGCTGTGGGCCTGGGAACCGGGCGTCGATAGCGAAGGTAATCCACGCGAGAAGCCACCGGTTTCTAAAGAGGATTTTATAGCTGCGGTGAAAGAGTGGGCGGCGAATGGAGCGGTGATTCCGGAGGAATGAAAAGCTAGAAGTCTACGAATCAAGCGAAGTTAAACGTTAATAGTCAACAGTCAATAGTTATAAAAACAATGAAGATAAATTTCAACCTGAACAACGCCCCACAAAGCGTAGACGTAGACGGCAACACTCCGCTCGTCTGGGTCATCCGCGATGTCGTCGGACTCAAAGGAACCAAATGGGGCTGTGGAAAAGCAGCCTGCGGCGCTTGTACCGTTATGATCAGCGGCATGCAAATTCGCTCCTGCTCCTACCCTATTAAAATGGCGGAAGGAAAAAACATTACCACTATTGAAGGATTAGCGGAAGGAGATAAAATGCATCCGGTTCAGCAAGCCTGGATAGAAGAAATCGTTCCGCAGTGTGGTTATTGCCAGCCTGGTTTTATGATGGCGACCGCTGCCCTTTTGGAAATGAATGATAATCCAACCGACGAAGAAATAGACAACAGTATTGTAAACATCTGTCGCTGCGGTACGCACTACCGAATGCGCAAAGCCATTCATCGGGCTGCAGCATTGACCAGAGCTAAAAATCAAACCACCGAGTCATGACAGAAGACAAAAAGAAAAAAAGATTTTCCAGAAGGAAGTTTTTGATACGTTCTACCGTCGGTGTAGGAGTATTGTTAGGAACGGCCTATTTGACGCGTCCAATGTGGAGACGGGCACTAGCCGGTATTGCGAATACAGCGGAGTCACCTTACCTTGGAAGTACCGATTCGCCTAGTATTTGGTTTGAAGTAACGGCTGATAATAAAGTCATTCTCTACTCTCCAAAGGTAGAAATGGGCCAAGGTGTTTTCACCGGTTTGGCACAGATAGCTGCGGATGAATTGGGCGTAGACATGGAGCAAATGATTGTTCGACACGCTCCTTCCATTACTGGAAACGTAGATAAATTTGCTACGGGAGGAAGTACTTCGATCTTCAGTTTGTGGGAGCCACTGAGAGAACTGGCAGCTACCTTTCGGGAAATGCTGAGGATAGAAGCTGCTAAACAATTGGGTATAGAAGTATCGGCGCTTTCTGTAAACAAGGCCGTTTTTAGCGGAAGCGGAAAAGAAATTAGCTTTGGCGAAATAGTGAAAAATGTTACTGAGTGGAAGGTGCCAGATACTCCTGAGTTGAAACCGATTAA
>JBGCDT010000197.1:0-3987 GCA_045105695.1 Saprospiraceae bacterium
ACTTTAAAGCAATTAGTCAGCGCGCATATCAAGGATTACAAAAAGGCATATACGGTAAAAAAGAAGGAAGGTGTTTTTCTTTTAAAAACCGAGGAAATCGCCTATTTTCAAGCACAAGGAGATTTCGTGCTTGCTTTTGATTTAAAAAATAAAAGACATGTAATCAATCAAACACTTTCTTCTATCGAGGAAGGTCTCGATCCTGCTCGATTTTTCAGAATAAACCGAAGCGAATTGGTGCACATCGAAGCCATAGAGAAATATGCACCCTATACCAAAAATAGACTCGCTATAGGGATGAAAACAAGTGATCAAGACTTGTTTACTTCCAACAGCAGAAGCCCTGATTTTCGAGTTTGGTTTGAGAGTCAGTAGCAAGGGTTTGGTCTTTAGCTAAAATTAGCAATGCGCAGCTTCTTTTTCCATTTAAATTCTTCTATTTTCGCAAAAAATCATTTCAATTATGAATACTCCTGAATGGACTACGGTCAAAGAATTCCAAGATATAACCTATATGAAATCAGGAGGCGTAGCTCGTATTGCCTTCAATCGTCCTGAAGTGAGAAATGCTTTTAGACCGAAGACGGTAGGAGAGTTGTACATGGCTTTTCTAGATGCGAGAGAAGACGTAAATATTGGAGTGGTTTTATTATCAGCTGAAGGACCATCACCAAAAGACGGTGTGTATTCTTTCTGTTCGGGAGGAGATCAAAACGCACGTGGACATCAAGGGTATGTAGATGAAGATGGTATGCCAAGATTGAATATTCTTGAAGTACAACGATTGATTCGATTTATGCCGAAAGTGGTAATCGCTGTAGTTCCAGGTTGGGCAGTAGGTGGCGGTCACAGTTTACATACGGTTTGTGATCTTACCCTGGCGAGTAAAGAACATGCTATTTTCAAACAAACAGATGCGGACGTTACCAGTTTTGACGGTGGATACGGATCTGCTTATTTAGCAAAAATGGTTGGTCAGAAAAGAGCGAGAGAGATCTTCTTTTTAGGAAGAAACTACTCGGCACAAGAAGCCTATGATATGGGAATGGTGAATGCCGTGGTTCCTCATGAAGAATTAGAGCAAGAGTCGTATCAATGGGCTCAAGAAATTCTGGCTAAATCACCAACAAGTATCAAGATGCTGAAGTTTGCCTTTAATCTGACAGACGATGGAATGGTTGGACAACAAGTATTCGCTGGTGAAGCGACACGTTTGGCTTATATGACCGATGAAGCGAAAGAAGGTAGAAACGCATTTTTGGAAAAAAGAAAGCCGGATTTTAAGGATATAAAGTGGATACCTTGATTCTATGAGCTATGAGTGTTTTGGTGGTTCAAGACTTTAAGATTTTTTGAGCTAGATAAATCTGTGGGCGCAAATCGAAGTAAATAGAAAGCCGAGTCAAAGCCTCAAATTCAGACAAAAGTCAACTTCTATATTTTGATAATTGCACGATTTTTCTTACCTTACAGTAATGGAGAAACAAGAAAAAACGATGGTTGTAGTTGATCATGAATCATCCAAGTTATTTAAAGTACAAGCTGGATTTGCTTTCGTTATTGTTTTTACAATGAGTGTTCTTATACTTTCATCACTGTATCGTTCTTTAATCTGGATGATAGTGATTTCATTAGTGCTACTTGCTATAAATGGACTTACGATTTTGCTGTTTTTTAAGAAAAAAGGATTAGAGTTTAATACTGAAAAAAACACCTATAGAATCTTCACATCTTATATGAATCATAGAAAGGGCGAATGGAAAGATATTAAGTATCGTGATGTAGTTATTCTCTCACCGAGCGCTAAAAAGACTATTAGATCAGGAAACTTAATGCCGTCCTTAGGAATGGATGAAAAGCTGTCTTATAGGGAAACAATCAATAACGTCTATCTGATGAATGATAAGCACAATAAGAAGTTATTTGTAGACACTTTTAAAAACTACGAAGATGCGCTGGGATTTGCGCAACAACTATCTTCTTATTTACAGAAACCCATGAGAAAGTATGCTCCAGTGGTTTCCGCTGCGAGCAGAAACAGAAGGTAATTTGTAATTTCCTTCTAAGAAAATTATGAGTTATGAGTTTTTTGATGGCTCAATTCTATAAGAAATACGTTTAATCTTGGTCGACTCCTCGATTACCGATTCCCAATCGAATAAAACCAACCTTCTCCAGTACCCACATAGATGTTGCCCTTTTCATCCAAACTTGGAGTAGAATATATTGAGCTTCCAGAAGCTGGATCCCAATCACTACTATTGTCTTTCATACCGTAATCGAGATCTCTAAGGACTATATTTTTATGATCGCCCAGATAGAGCTGCCACAAGACTTTTCTGTTGACTAAATCAATAGCGTTAAAACCTCCGTCATGTCTTCCCAGATACAAAGTGTTTCCTGCTATGATCGGAGAAGGCCAATGAGGAAACATACTGTCGCCCATACTCAAAGTCCAAATTGGAGAGCCGTCTATGGCGTCCATGGCCACCAAGTCATTTGAATATGCACTGCCAAAGAGTATTTGATTTTCCCACAAGGCTACTGAACTTCTCATATTCCCAAAGGAACTTTTTACCTTAGCATTGGCTTTCCCAGCCCAGACCAGTTTCCCTGTTTTTTTATCATAGGCATTTACAGCTGGTTCTTTATAGTAACTGTATCTGGCAAAACCAACAATCACAAGACTATCAGTGACCGTAGGGGCAGGATATACCTCATAGCAAATACCACCAGATCCCATATATTCACATTTTTGAGTCCAAATAACCTCGCCATAGAAATCAATACAAGCGATCGTGCCGTCCAAAAAGGTTGCGTATATAAACTCATCATCTGCAGAAAGGCCACCTCGAATAGGTGAATTGAAAGAAGGAAGTTCCCAAAGGTATTCACCGGTCATAGCATGTATGGCTGAAACTCCTTCAAGTTCATTTCCAAAAATCACCAAAGTATCAACAATTAAGGGTTGTGAAAAGGAGCCGCCCAGTTCTAATTCCCAGACTTTTTCGCCAGAAAAAGCATCGATACAACTGAAAAGAGGGCCATCTCCTGTGGCGTATATTTTGTCAAATGCATAGGCTATTCCGCAAGCATCATCAAACATGGGGAAATGCCATTTAATAGCTCCAGTTTTTTTGTTTAAACAGTACACACCATCCTTTTCATCCATATCGTTGTGGCGTGTTCCTGAACTTCCAACGTAAACAAAATCACCTGCCACCAGACTGTTGTTGAGGTAGCCTTGAATGCCAATTTCAGTCTTCCATAAAACTTCCGGTTCTTGAATTTCTTTTCGATCCACTAAGCCCGTTCTTTGATTATTGGCCTGAAAGGTGGTCCAAGAACTGCTGCAACTGCTTAAAGTAAGTACGAATAGTAAATAGAAATGAAACGAATTTTTCACCTGTTTAGTTATGCTTTTCATAAGAAATTGGATTTAATAACGATCTGAATAAATGAAAAAAAGAGTCATTCATCCACTTATTTGATCATTCATAGGAAATGATAAAAGAAAAAGGAATAACACCACTAATTTTGGTTCAAATTTAGATCAATTAATTATAAAAAGAAAGTGTGATTCATTCTCTCTGATTGACTTTAGTAAATAGGTTATAGTCCTTCAGAAAGTTAGATTAATTCCAGGCTGTGAAAACCGATTTAAAGATCTTTTCTGTTAGTTGTGCCATAATATTTGTGATACCTCCAAGCCGCAATACCGCCTATAACTGAAAATACAGCCAGCGCCGCAAAAACCTGTTGATGCCCAACGATCCCTGGTGATGAATCCAGCAGATATCCCATAGCAGGGCCAGCGAAAATATCTGGAGTATAACCAATCACCGAAATGAGTCCTACCGCAGTACCTGTCAATACCACCGGTATTTTACCACTTTGCATAACGGCAAAATACAAGGCTCGAGCGGCATACACACCTGCTGCCACGATTAAAATGGAAATAGAAAAGAAAGTCTCTAGGGTGGGCTG
>JBGCDT010000198.1:0-5093 GCA_045105695.1 Saprospiraceae bacterium
CTTTTAAAGAAGAATACTACACTGTTCTGGAAATCAAGGACAACGGAAAAGGATTTGATTTGCAAAAATGCGGACATGCTCTTTTCAAACCATTTTCTAAAACTTCCGTAAACCAAAACGGAATGGGAACGGGGCTTTACTTGGTGAAAACCATCATAGAAAAAAACGGCGGACATGTAGAAATTGACAGCACTCCAAAAGAAGGAACAGTCGTTCGACTATACCTAAAGCCAACAGTACACATCAGTTAATCAGCACCTTCCCAACACGATCTTTTGTAATTACTCGGATTTAAGTAAGAACTCAAAATAATTAATAGCCTTGACAATAGCCTATCATCATTTTGACTGATTACTTATTACTTAAAAAATTTCGCAGTTCTTAATTCTTTGATAGAGATAATCTTCTGGTTGTCATAATCAAGAAGAAGGTGCTGTATGTTTTCACCCATGAAACTCAGTATAGTATGTTTCCCAAAATTAGACTGTTGTTCGTAGGAGCACCTTCCAAGGCGACTATTGAACATCAAAAACTATTGGCTACCGAGTCACTTCCTATTTCTGGAAGTTTTGAAGCAACTGTAGAACAGGCTGTTACCTATCTAAATTCCTGCTCCCAGGAATATTTCCCTGATGTAATACTCTTAGACGAAAAGTTAGGTGAATTAGAATTGGATTCTTTTTTCCAAAGCTATCGGCAATACTTTTACATGCACCAGTTAGATACCCTTTTGTTTATTCATGGCTCAGAAATTTCAGAGGCTGATATCATAACTCAGTATCCTCAAATAGCTGGATATCTATCTCAACCACTGAGTAAATTTGTTTTTTTAAAAGAAATATATTCGAAAATTTCATTTACTATGATGTAGTGTAAAGGATTGATTTTTAGTTGTTTAAACTTTGTTTTAGTGTTGGTAGTTATCTGGAAAGAGAATAAAATTTCATTTCGATATATATCAAAACTTGATAATATGTAAAACATATGCTAATATTGCAATATGTATTTGTATTGTTAGAAACAGTTTGACTAAACAAAGACTGATTTTTTGAGGTTGCATCTACAAACAAAACATTCCAATTACCTGCTTTAAACCAATATTCTGTAAATACAGAATAACGACATACGGTCTTGAAAAATACACAACTCAACCCCTAAAGCATGGATACGCTACCTGAGAGATCATTGACAGATGAGATCTTCCAAATACTGGATTCTCGAATTCAATATATAGATTATCAACTAAATAAACTGTCCCGACAATCGCTCCGTTTTGATCAGAACACCGTTTATCAAGGAGCGGATAATTTATTCTCTATCGAAATTATCTTCAAGCAAATTGAACTTCATAATAAGTCACTCAAACTCCTTCTCCTCCTTCGCAAAAGACTTAATGCCCTTAATGCTCCAATCATTTTTCAACTACTAACGGACAGTAAATATCTAGATTTTGAGGAATTCGAACTCATTGAAGAATTAGGTGGAGAAAATGCACCTATCGGATTGATGCAACAGCAACAGGCAAACAGTAATTCCTAACAATACGCTTACATTTCTCTTGATAAGCTAGGATTCTTCTCTAGGGTAAGGACCACTATTTGGAAATCGCAAATCGAAAACATGCAAATTGCGATGGCTTGATTGTTGTCTTTTCGGCATAAGATGCTAAAGAAGTTTTTAAATAACTTCATAAATTAAAATAGCATTAGCTGAATTTTGATGTACTCTTCTTTGTAATAAAATCACTTTAGAATTTAACAAAGAAGAAGATATAACTACACACTAAATCTACCTTACTATGAGAATTAATCTACTCAAACAGGGGCTCTGCCTGTTTTTGCTGCTTAGTCTGTTTTTCAATTCCTGTAAAAATTATGAGGACTTTGACGCTGTCGATGGCGTCGAATACAATGGCGAATTAGCTGTTCCGCTCGTTTATGGTTCTATCAGTTTACAAGATGTTTTGGACGATAACAATGTAGAAGATGAAATTTCTTCGCTTGTGATTGTCCCAGACGGTACGATGAAAATGACCTACGAGAATAATCAGATTAGTTTTAGCCTCGGAGATCAATACGATACTTTGCCGGACTTTCCGTTAGTGATTGCAGAAAACGCTGTAGAGTATGAAATAGAATTGTTTGAAGAGATGACCGTTGAAGAAATGCGACTCTCTTCGGGAAGTGTTCGCTTCGAACTACAAGCCAGTCAGCAAGAAAACGTAGAGGTCCTAATCACCATTCCTAATCTCAAAAAAGACGGGGCAGTCTTTAATGTTACTGAAACAATTCCTTACGATGGAAGTGCTCCTTCTCAGGCGGTTATTGATCCTATTGATCTTACTGGTTACAGCTTATTGTTGACTGATAATAAGTTGCAGATGTACTACCAGGCTGTTACAGCTTCGGGAGATAACGTAATGATTTTTCCAATAATCGGAATGGCTGAAAACTGGGAGTATGAATACTTAGAAGGAAACTGGGTAACAGACACTATTCCAATTACTAGAGATACTTTGAATATTGATCTTTTTGATAATTGGGTAGATGGAGATATTACTTTTGCTGATCCCAGGTTTTCGCTTTCCATTGAAAATTCTTTTGGATTTCCAACTTCTGTTAGCATCGGAGAGCTTCGTGTTCTTTCAGCTGATGGCGGAAGCATAGTGTTAGAAAGTGATGACCTTCAAGATGGCATCTCTCTGAACTATCCTACACTGATGGAAGAAGGGATAATGAAGCAAACGGATTTTTCACTCAACAATACCAATTCCAATATCGACGACATCCTTAACGCTCGCCCTAAGCAAATCATCTACGATCTTTCTACTATTGTAAATCCTTCGAGCGATGAAAATACCACTGGTTTTATGAACAAGGATAGTAAATTGAATTTCGCGATTAAAACAGAATTACCGATATACGGAACAGCTTCTGGTTTTCAAATAGAAGAAGAAATGGACATGGATATGGAAGATCTGGAGAATGTGGAGTCTGCTGAATTTAAAGTCATTATCAATAACGGAATGCCCATAGAGGCAGATTTACAATTGTACTTTCTGGACGATCAGGATAATAAAATTGATTCGCTATATGCAGACTTCGAACCGATTGTGAAAAGTGCCAAAGTGGATAATGATGGTCTGGTAACGACTGCAACGGAATCGATCAGTTTTGTGAATTTTGATGCTGCGAGAGTTGCCCGAATAAAAGACAGTAATAAGATGTTAGTAGGGGCTAGGTTCTCCACCGCGAATGAGGGAAACACGGCTGTTCAAATTCTTAGTACGCACGAGATGGGGGTGAAGATTGGAATGAAAGTGAAGTTGAAAGAATAATTGTAACAATACACTTACAAATAGCTATTTCCCCTGTTATTATTTCGGACTCTGATTTTAAAAAAAAGAAAACCACAAGGTATGTTCAATAAATATTTACTAATAGTCGCAATCTTCTGTCTTCAGCAATTAAGCGTTCAGGCTCAGGAAATGAGTTTGTATTTCATGAATGGTATTGCGCAAAGCAACGCTGTGAATCCTGCTTTTATGCCTGAGCGAAAAGTGGTATATTCCTTACCTGGAATCTCGGCTGGATTTAGTAACTCCATAGGATCTTATAATAATCTAATTACAAGAAACTCAGAAGGAGTTAAAGTCCTCAGCGGAGCCACTCTTTTAGATAACTCCAGAGGTCATAATTTTATTCGTCAAAACTTAGAGATCAATAACTTCACTACCATCTTTGGAAAGGACCGATGGCGGATTTCTGTTAGCCAGTCTATAAAGCAAAATGCCTTTTTCGGTTATCCTAAAGGATTGGTTGAACTAGCAGTAGAAGGGAATGGGGCGCATGTAGGAGAGACGCTACAAATTGGTCCTGATGTAGATTTGAATTTGTATAGTGAGACAGCGGTAGGCTTTATGATGCGGGTTCGCAACCTGACTTTTGGAGGACGAGTAAAATTGCTAAGTGGAATGGCAAACGTTTCTACCTCTAGAACTTCTGCAAAGGTAACAACAGACGAAGAGTACTACCAGCTAAGCGTAGCTAGCGATTATCAAATAAATGCCGGTGGAATGTTTAATGTAGATGGCTTGGTCGATGATAGCTCAGTGGAAGTGAATTTTGAAGATGAAGATCTTTCTATGGCCAGTCTTTTCAGGTCACCAAACTTAGGTTTAGATCTTGGCGCAACGATGGTAATACTAGATGACAGGCTCATGCTCTCTGCTAGTCTCATCGACTTAGGTAGAATAAAGTGGAAGAACAATGCAAAAAATTATACTGCTAAAGGAGAATATGATTTTACAGGAGTTAATCTAAATGATGCAATTGATGAAGACAGTAATCCTGGTGATGGCTTATTGGACAGTTTAGAAAATGCATTCGACTTTGTAGAATCTAACAATACGTACACGACAATGCTTCCGACGAAGCTTTATCTAAGCGCTCGTTTCAAAGCACATCGTTTCTTAACGGTTGGTGCGCTGGCTTACATGGAAAACTACCGAGGTGAAATCTACAACGGCTTAGCCATTGATGCTACAACTCATATAACAAAGATCATTGATTTTGGAATTACAGGATCTTATGTTTATCGTAGTCCAAACCTGGGAGCACATCTCGCACTCAAGTTCGGTCCTTTGCAGATCGTTGCTGCTTCTGACAATCTACTGGCAGTTATGAATCCTAAAAACCATCATCACGCTACAGCTCGATTTGGGATAAACCTCGCTTTCGGAAGGAAGTATTCTGGAGATAAACCAAATCCGGTAGAGTAGGAAAAGATAGAGGAAGATATTGCTTTGCTGCTTTAGTTGAAAGGAGTTCTCTTTAAGTTTGAAATAGAAAACAGAGCGTTTCAAAGCTATTGAAAATAAAATCTGAAAACTACTTTTAATTGAGTGAAAAGGAAGCTAAGGTCGAAAGACGACCCTTATAGATCTATAAATGACCTTCCGGTAATTCATACCTACCGTTGCCTCAGTGAGACAGACCAGTTTCTAAAAATCTGTTGTCTACATTTAAGCATTGTAACAACTTTGCGCACCTTCCGTAAATAGAGAGGAAATAACATCAAAGGAACCTGATAGA
>JBGCDT010000199.1:0-5895 GCA_045105695.1 Saprospiraceae bacterium
TTGAAATCGATTGAAAAGATTCCATTTCAAATCTGCACCTATCATAACATTGTCAGGACTTCCCAGCAGGTGCTCCACACTTCGATACAATATAACAGGGTTCAGATACTGTAGTTCAAAATTATTTTGTCGGCTGAATACCACTGACTCAAAAAGACCGATGTACAAATTATTAGTAATCCTCGCGGTCAAGTAATGTGCAGCAAAATACTTTTTTGGGATCAGGTTATCTCCTGGAGAACTTCGTCCGGTTTCTGCATTTAGCTCCGCAAATATATTTTGATAATGAAAGCGCCATACTCTGGTATTCAATTTCAAGTAAAAGTAATTTGCAGCAAAGTCTGAGAGAAACAAAGAGCGATAGCCATTTCCTAAAAAGTTATTACCATGCCCGAGTTGAACTCCAACGTGTTTTGAAATATTGAAGCCAACGTAGCCCTGTGCATTCAAATAATCATAAGCACCCTCGGTATCAATAACAGAACTATCGTAAGGCTTGTATAAGCTAGCAGCGGGTACCGCTTTATCCCGCTCTACCCGTTGTCGGAAGTATGTCGGAAACTGTGTTTGAGCTTCCAGAATCTCCGTATAGAAAAATACCTTTTGGTCAATTCCTCCTCGGAGGGAAATTCCTCTTTGATTGTCAAACAGAAATTTGTCATCGTTTTGATCTACTCCGACGGTTCCTCGCAGCAGTGGATTCACTTTAAAGTAAAATGCCTTTTTGCTAAACTCATAAGCATTGGCTGGCGTGCGATAGAAATAGCGTAGAAAAGGTTTCTTTGTTTCTATATAGTAATCACTTTCCACATTAGCATTGCTTTCTAGGGTATAAAAAGTTTTGGTACTATCTACATAAACTTTGTTTAGTTCACCTTCTTCTTCCTTTAATTTGACAGAACTCAAAAAGTCATTATTGTCCTTGAAAATGTAGTAAAGATCTCTCCTGTCTTTTACACTAAGGCCCACCAAGCTAGTGTCTACTTTCATTGCGTAAGCAGCTACGTCGCCTCGCTGGTAGTATTTGATGGAAGAATAAATTGGTGTCGGAACGCCCGTCTTAATTTCAAGACGATCTATAATATGGTAGGTATCCGAGCGGAGTGGAACACCTACTCCTTGTGCGAAGGCAATTGAAGGAATCAATATCGCCAGTACAATCAGTAGTCTGTTTTTTATCATATTCGTTCAATGTGTCTTGCGTACAACTAATCAGTTTGGGAAGCAACATAAAGTAGACACATAACGAAGTTTTACTTCTTTTGTATGGCTGATGCTGATCTATTCATTTTTTTAGCCAGCCAAGCCCCTACTCTGCCCAAAACTAAAATGCCCGCAAAGTTGTAAAAGATGTCGAACATTTCAAAGTGGCGATTGGTCAAAGGTACTTGACGGAATTCTTCCAGGGTAACTACAGTAGCAATAATAACAGACCCCAACAAAAAAGACCATTTGAAGATTCTGACCTTTCTACCTTCAAGTATGAAATTCAATGCGAGTGCTGCCAAGCCAATTAAGAAGAAGTGTCCCAGTTTATCACGACTGAAAAAGATCCATCCTCCTTTTTCAAATTTGCTATCCATATCAGGAATAAAATCTGGGGCTAAATCGGGTTCCAAAAGGATTGCCCCTATATATACAATCAATAGCCCCAGAATAGCTTTAATAATTTTGTTCATTAAGATTTATACTGTAATTAAGAGTAGTATCGTCAAAAGCGTAGAGTTGCATCAACAGCAGTTATTAGATTTCCCTATGTTCCGTTTATTACGTAGAAATACATCAGTTGGCTGTGGTTTAAACTGATTTTCTTTCTCTTTTCTTTTTTGACGCAACTTTTTTCTTTCTTGAAAACGAGGGAAAAAATTAATAATAGGTTATATAAAACTACCTCCCCTTTACCTAGGTTTTTTTATTTATACCTAGTTATTTAATACTTATACGTTTAGGGTCGCCCTAAAAGACTCTTTGTCAATTGATTACGCAATCATAAACGTAGAGTTACTTCAGAAAAGCGTAGAAACACTGCAACAAAAAGTAGAACTACATCTTTGCAAAGCGTAGAAGTACCTCGCCAAAGCGTAGAGAAACATTCCAAAAGCGTAGAGTTCCCTCAAATTACGTAGGAACACATCTGACTACGTAGAGTTACATCGAAAGTGTTTATTACAAACCTTTAAACCGTAGAGATACATCTAAAACCGTAGATCGACATTTATCAACGTAGGAATACATCACTATAGCGTAGAATTACATCAACAAGCAGTGTTAATTGCTTGAAAATATGGAAGTTCTACTACGCAATACCCTTGTAAAACCGTAGGGTTACATCAATAAGCGTAGAAATACATCTTCCCAGACCGGAGCATACTCTCTAAAACCGTAGAGTTACATCAACAAAATCGCCAAATCTGTGAGTTACTTGTTAGTAAAAGCGTAATTGTAAACATGTGTGCTCTACGCTTTTTGCATAAGTTTGTATATACAAATTAAGAAATTACGCTTTTACGCTTTATCGGATATTCAGATTAATATTCATTTCGCATTTTAGCGAAAGTTCAAAGAACTGACCTTTTTAAACGGGAGGTCATTCTCTAAAGATTACCATTATGGCAATTATTAAGCACAATACGCTCATCGAAACTAGTTACAAACTGAGTGCCCGTGAGCAGTTTTTCGTTCTGCATCTTATTTCTGAGATTTCCCAAAAGGATAAGGATTTACAAGAACATCAGATGCATTATAGCGAAATCGAGAAGATCATCAACTTTGATGGCAAACGACGAATTGCAAACAAATCTGAGGTCTTTGCACTAATGGATAAATTAAACTCAGAACCCATTATTTATGAAAAAGGAAGTATTATCGGAAAATCAGTTTGGCTACAGCATATGGAACATGATACCGAAACGGATATTTTCACTTTTAGCCTCTCCCAACGACTGAGGGAATATTTGCTACAGCTCAAACAGCATTTTACGAAATACAACATTAGTAACATCGTCTATCTGAATGCAAATGCTGTTCGTATGTATGAAGTATTAAAACGTTATCAGTTTAAGGGTGAATGTGAAATTACAGTTGATAAGCTAAAGTTTTATCTAGGTATTGAGGATCGATACCCTAAATTTTACGAATTCAAACGATGGGTTCTAATTCCATCTCAGAGAGAAATCAAGAAGTTTACAGATATACGTTTTGATTTTGTTCCTGCTAAGAAAGATCGTAAGCGTATTGTAAGTTTAAAATTTTACATTTATGAAAATGAACCGAAACACTCCCCTGATCGAATAAAGCTTCTTAGCAAGGTTGATAGCTCTTACAGCAAGACTAAGATGATGCTTCAAGAAGGTACCTCTGGTAAAGACGTGAAAGAGCAATTGAGTCGGGCGCAATATCATGCCTATCGTTTTCTCTCGGAAAAAGGAGTGAATAAACGGTTCATAGTTGATCAAGTTTTAGGACATGAAAAATTGACCTATGAGCCGATTCGAGGCTATGAAGATCTTTATGTAAAAGCAATCTGGAAGTTCTTCTCAGATAAGAGTAATGCTGACAAACCAGCTGGGGCTTTCGTTGCCTGGTGGAAAAAAGGCCTTTTGACAGATAATCAATTGCATGCTCGAATGATGGAACTGATGTTAAATCGAAAAAAAGCCATGAATGAAGATGAATTAATGCAGCGTGAAGATGATAAAAACCGAACTATGGCCGCAGCAACAGTTCAAGTAGCAGCAAAAAGCGTAGATACACATCAAATTGCAAGGGGTCTGCAACCCTTTAATTTTGAATATTTCAAAGTGGAATATCCTGATCAGTACCGTAATTTTCTTTCAGAGGTGAAATCAAGTTTTGAAGCTCAGATAACAAGCGCTGGTCGGCAGTTCAACCCAATAAAATTTCGACAGGTAATTGAAACTCAGGTATTTCACAAATGTAAACAATGGTACGAAGAGAATAACTGAGTTTAAATTTTCCAAATTATCGAAGAGGCAATTTCGTTCTTAAACGGAATTGCCTTTTTTAATTTTGAAATAGTGTTTACTAAAAAATCAAGTGGTATGTTCTTTGTCTAAGTAAAAGTCAACACACGCACCTTACACAAAAACTAAATTCCCCTCTATTAAATCTTCTGGTTCCCTCGTCAGCATTTTACATCCCCCTCTTTAGTTAAAATCAATGTTTTCATTACTAAAAAGGAATGTTATGTGTAAGAACTCAATTTCTACCTTTATTTTATTTTTCGCTTTCTTATTTTCAATGAATGCTCAAAACCTAGACATTGGTTTCTTTGTCGGTTCGAGTAGTTATATGGGCGATTTACACTCCACTCATTTGGAGAAGAATCAGATTAACCTAGCTGCTGGTATTATTGGAAAGTACAGAATCAATGAATTTCTGGATGCCAGGATTAGTTACACTCAAGGGACTATCTCAGGGCAAGATGCAGGACGAAATGCCTCCAGAAATCTCTCTTTCAAGTCCAAGATCAGAGAAGTTAATGCTTTAGCTGAATTTCATCCGCTGTCATTTATTAATGGGGATCGGCCGATTTTCTCTCCATATGTTTACGGAGGAATGGCTGTTTTCCACCACAATCCACAAGCGGCTTACCAAAGTCAATGGTATGATTTACAACCACTTCAAACAGAAGGACAGGACCCTTATGGATTATTTCAAGTGGCTATTCCTGGAGGAGTTGGATGTCATATTTACATCAACGATGCTATTTCGATTGGAGTAGAAGGAGGTATCAGAAAGACGTTTACAGATTATTTAGATGATGTAAGTGGTACTTATACAGATGTGGAGTTATTAGCTGAAACGAATCCAGTAGCTGCTGCATTGGCCTATCGAACACCTGAATATATGGATGATGACCTAATGTTGAATCCGGTAGGAAGCCAAAGAGGGAATTCCAGTAGAAACGATGCTTACTGGTTTGGAGGTGTAACATTCATGATAAATATCGCAGGATTGATGGAACTATCAGGTGGCCCCGGTATTTACAATCCGTTCTAAATACAAAGTTAAAATTTTCGCTTTTGCGAAATTGTACCCATTGCAGGCAGATAGCTTGTGATGGGTTTTCTATTTGATCGTGGAGAGAAAATAAATTAAGATATTTTTTTACAGCAATACAGCAAATAGTAAAAAAGTAATTAATGCTTTGCACTTTTACAGCAAAGTATAAAGTAAATATTATATTTGCCCAACATTCACCAAATAACACTATGATTCTATCTTCACTAAGTTACAAAGGAGGAGTTGGCAAAACGACTGTTGCTCAAAACATCGCTGTCTGCTTGGCTCACTCTGGATACAAAGTTTGCATTCTCGATGCGGATACTTCGCAAAACAGTCAGAGTTGGCTGGGGAGAAGGAGCGACGAATTGCCTAATATCCCCGTTTATGGCAATACAGATCCACAAGCGATTATGCAGAATATCAAAGCATTGTACGATGATTATGAGGTTATCATCATCGACAGCCCTCCTGCCCTATCTAAAATAGCCAGTAAAATCATTCTGGCCAGCCATCTATTGCTAATACCAATTACACCTACAGGTGGTTCTGATATTTGGACTACAGAGCAATTACTAGAGCATTTTGACTTGATTCGGGATCAAAAAGGTAGTCCAATACCAGCGGCTTTTGTCGTCAACCGCTTTCGATCTAATGTAAAAATGCATCAAGCATACCTGGAAGCCTTGGCAGAGTTCAAAGAAACCTACGATGTGGGTACTATGAATTCGAAGCTAGCCGACCGTTCTGCCTATGGAGAGGCTAATCTTCAGGGAATGGGCGTCTATGAGTATTCCAACCCACAAGCGAAGCAGGAAGTCGTCAACCTGTGCAATGAGATTATTGCCCTTGTATCCTAACCCAATTCAA
>JBGCDT010000200.1:0-6528 GCA_045105695.1 Saprospiraceae bacterium
AAGATTCCGTATTCTATGGATGTTTCGAAGATGACTTCTTCACTTGTTGCTGTTGAAATGACTGATATAGGGAAGTCTATAATTTCAAACCCAAATGTTCCGCCATTTAAGTAATCCAAAATACCTTGCTCATCAAATGAACCAGTCTCACCCGTGTCTATATTAGTATAAGCAATTGGGTATACAAGGGAGTAACACTCTTCTCCTGAATTGCTATCTGATTGAAGGACGAATACGATTACAGGCACATCACTATTGACTGATCCACCGCCGCCACTTCCACCGCCACTTCCACCACCGTTGCCATTGCCACCGAAGCAAACATCAAACACAGCCTGTAAGCCTTCCTGATTATTGACAACCACTTCGTCGCCATCTAGGTTGATTATTGTTACTGGGTAAACAAAATCCATCAATGTTCCATTGAACAAGCTGTTTACGAAATCGTCTTCATTTTCTATAGTCACCGTGTTACCATCTAGATCTAAGATATCGTAAGGGTAGACAAATTCGAAGCAGTCAGCGAATGGATTATAACCAGCCCAGCAATCAGTTGTATCAACAGGACCTCCTGGATTAGTAGTCGTATCTTCACAAAGAAGTAGTAAGTTGAATAGTTCTTCTTCGTTCTCAGCAGTCTGTGCGACTCCATCTTCGTCAATCAAATCGAAAGGAAATTCAAAGTATAGGTTAGGATTATTTGCTACTAGATCAACTAACTCGTCTTCGTCATTAGCCGTATAAGTTTCTCCTTGTCCATCTGTCAAATTCAATGGGTAAGATAGCGTGTAGCAAGAGTTCATGTCATTGATTAGGAATACAGGGAAGAGGTCTTCATTCCATCCTGTATCTGGTATACAGATCGCAAAAGCATCTCCTAACGCCTCACCGTCTGCGATTTCTTCAGTCGTTCCATCTTCTGGATAAGTGATGGTAACTGGGTAAACAAAGTCGATAAATACCGCATCCTGAAAAATAGCATCTTCAAAATCCTCAGCAGCATTGATAGTCACTGTTTCATCATCTACTAAAAGATCAAAAGGGAAGTTGATACTAAAGCATCCTAAATCCAATCCATCAGAGTTGGTTGTACTCGCCTGCATCTGAGATACAAGCGCATTGTGTGTTCGGGTTGTAACTTCAACATCTCCGATGGTTTCTGTTACTTCAGAAAGTTCTTCTTTCTTACAAGAGGAGAAAGCCAATAGCACTGTGAGTGCGAAAAAGAATAATAATTTTGAATATTTCATGTTCTTGTGAATTTTTTACAAAGTTATAAATTATAGATGCACCGCTTTTGAATATTACTAAGCTGCATGCAGTTGTTGTCTTGTGAGCTCACTAGACTATATGCGAGGGTATTGCATTTCGTTGCACGAGTCTTGGATTTTTTTTATTTTTTTCTTGAGACACACTTAAATACACTAGATTTTTCGCTTATTGCTAAACTTGATAGAGGGGCTTATTGTTTGTTCTTTTGATTAAGAACTTATGAGCAAAGCTCAAGCATAAAGAGTAAGACTCAACTTGAAAAGGTTCAATACCAAGCCAAATCCTGCTAAAAAGAAAAGACTAACACTTAAAGATTACAAACAATGTCCTATTTCGATTTCTATAAAATACCCGTTACTTTCCTAGCTGATGAGGCCGCTTTGCGCAAAACGTATTATGCCAATAGCAAAAAGTATCATCCTGACTTCTTCACTCTATCTTCAGAGGAAGAGCAAGCCAAAGCACTGGAAATGTCTACCCAAAACAATGAAGCTTTCAAGACCCTCTCTGATCCTGATCAACGAATGAAGTACATCCTAGAGCTAAAAGGGGCGATTGGAGAGGAAGGTAAAAATCAGATTCCACAAGATTTCCTAATGGAAATGATGGATATCAATGAAGCTTTGATGGAATTGGAATTTGATTACGATGAAGCCGCACACAAAAAAGTCATCGCTGACCTGGAAGCGCAGGAAGAGACTCTGTATCAACAAATACTCCCCATATTAGAAAACTATCAAGAGGAAGATGACTTGACTGCTGTAGCAGAGTATTATTTCAAAAAGCGCTACCTGTTGAGAATCAGAGAAAATCTAGAAAAACTAAAAACGACTCACTCCTGACTAGAGAAGTGAGTCGATGATTCAGATTAAAATGTTACTCTGAATCCTAAGCAGGTTTTAATTTTCA
The DNA here is from genome assembly GCA_045105695.1 of Saprospiraceae bacterium. Classification (GTDB taxonomy): domain Bacteria; phylum Bacteroidota; class Bacteroidia; order Chitinophagales; family Saprospiraceae; genus CALGLS01. The sequence goes on from JBGCDT010000200.1 coordinate 2,182, forward strand.
TTCTTGAAGTACTGTGACTACTGAGTTTTTAAAATGCGATGATAATCTCTCAGCATTCCACTTGAATCTTTAATGCTTAGAAAATACAGTCCATTGGGGACGTCGCTAAAATTCATTTCTATTCGATCAACATCTTCAGTAATCGCAATTGATTTGACCAATACACCATGAGCAGAATAGAGTTCTACTCGGTCAGTTACACCCAAGGCGGTTGTCTCCACAAAGAGTCTATCATTTACAGGATTAGGATATACAGAAATCTCTTGACCAAAGAGATTGACTTGTACAACGTCTGAATATTCGAAACTGCCATCGAAATCTACCTGCTTCAAACGATAATAATTGGAACCTGTAAAAGCATTGTTATCTACAGCTTCATAAGCATTCTGGATAAAACTATTTCCCTTACCTGCGATCTTGTTTATTAGTTGCCAGTCTCTTGCGTTGCTGCTTCTTTCGACTTCGAAGTAGCTGTTGTTTGTTTCGGAACCGGTGGTCCAGTTTAAGCTCACTTGACGCTGCTCCTTATTTGGTATCGCAATAAAATCGATTAACTCAACAGGAAGCGGACCAGGCGAACTGTTATAAGGGCCACCAGAAAGATTACCAAAATCTGGATTAAAACCAGGATTGCCTGTAGTAATATTTCCAGGAACAGTTACGTCTGAAAAGAATCCCGTAGCACTTACGATGAAAGCTCCTGCAGTGAGTTCCAGAGAAGAGTTAATTCCTAGCGCAGAATAATCAAATACAATTTCAAAACCCTGTGTTGCTCCTCCTCCATTATTGAAAGCGAATGTAGCGGCTCCTCCTGTTCCAAAAACATTAGCGTTGGTAGCGGTACCTCCGGACTGATTAGAGGTCCCTTGAAATTCAGCAACATTTGTAGAATTAGTCACTTTTGCCCCATCTAAAAACACACTGCCTGTACCAGCACCAGGATTCATAGCAAACATGTAATCAACTTCAAAATCAGCTTTAAAGTTATCATCTATACCACCTCCTTGTCCATCCATATAATGCCCTGCTCCATCGAAGCCCAAATCAACCCCAGCGGGAACACCACTTAGACTTGTAAAATTCAGAAAGAGTCCAATTCCATTATTTGCTGCTACGTCAAGTTTTCCTTTCACACCAATGTACAACTTAGAGTTAGCAGCGTCAGAGTAGTAGAGGATTTCAGTGACATCCATGTCTGCACCGAAACTACTATTCGAGTTTTGCTTAGTGGCCAGGCTGATGTAATCACTGTCAGAAAGATCTCCGTCGACTGTTGGTTGAGCAATGAGTCTCGGAGAAAATTGTAGTATGACCGCCAAGACCATACTTAGTTTTGTAAGTTTTTTAATCATTTTAAAGTAGTTTTAATGGTTGTAGTTTGTAATAATTCGAAGGCACAAAGAGGCCATTATGCTTCTTTAGCTAACGTGGTTATCATTGGTTGAATAGCAGGGACGAAAGTAGTATTGTGAAGATCACTACAAGGTAATTATTTTTAAAAATAATAATAAGTTTATAAATTGTTGAATTACCGTTTAGCGAATAAAAAATGTTTTATAAAATACACGCATAATTCAGATTGAATGAAACAGTTTACAAGAAGACTTCTATTCTACATCCTTCTATTGACGCAACTACAAATAAGTGCGCAAGACTTTATGCTCCAAGGCTGGTATTGGGATTACCCCAAAACAGATGCTGGATATAACTGGGCTGATACCATATCTAACAAAGCAACAGACCTAGCAGATGCAGGTTTTACCTATGTTTGGTTACCGCCCTTATGCAGAGCTAGTTTTGGAAACGGTAGTAATGGCTACGATCCAAAAGACATTTACGATTTGGGTATTGATGCTTTGGGGCCAACAGGTTTTGGAACCCGATCTCAGCTTGATGCATTGATTAGTGCTTTTTCTAACAATGGCGTAAATACTGTTGCAGATGTTGTTTACAATCACAGAGACGGCGGAGACCCAGAAGACAATCCGGCTGTAGAAGGTTGGATTGAAAACTATACTTGTACAAAAGTAGATAACGGCGATCAGCCATTTCCTTCTGATCGATTTCGATTGTACTTACCGATCGGTGGTGGTACTGGCAATGGTGCAGGTACGTACTATTTCAAAATCCGATCAGCATCACAACATCCTAACTTCTACAATAAACCTTACAACCTTTACATGTCAACAAATACCGTTGGCTTCCAAAATCTTCCAGCACAGTCCGAAGACGAAAGCAATGGTGGAAACGGAGGTGGTGACTGCGGTCAATCTAACAATACAATTACATTGGGAGTTGACTACACTGCTACAATCGATGATATCAATAATTGTAATGGTTTCTGTGGAATAGATGAGTTCGCTTTGACCTTGTCAGCTAGTGATTTTGATGCCGCGGGAGATACGATTTGGATTAGCCTACGCAATACAGCTGGCTATGCAGATCAGTACATCGCAGGTCTGTGGAATGGCACAGCAGATGTCCAAAATCAAATTGGTTATCAGACCTTCACTGATTTTACAAATATGCCAAGTGGTCGTGGCGGCATGGATTATACCGATTTCCGTCCCAATGGAAATCCAACCGGTCTTAATGGCGACTGGGATCAAATGTTTTTCTTCTATGACTACGATCAGAGAGATAACCAATCGACCAAGGACTCCCTCAATGTTTGGACAAAATGGCTATGGGATCAAGTCGGTATTCGTGGTTTTAGAATGGATGCGGTCAAGCATTTCAATCCCACCTTTACGGGCGATCTGATGGACTATTTACATGACAATGGAATTGATCCTGGGATGATGGTCGGAGAATTTTTTGATACCAATGCTGGTGTCCTCAATAATTGGGTAACGGATGTAGAAGCAGCAATGGATGCGGATACTAAAGATGCTATTAATTTGCGTGTCTTCGATTTTGCGTTACGCCAATCACTGAAAGATGCATGTGATGCTTTTGGTTATGATGTAAGGAATATATTTCAGTCTGGCTTAGTCGATGATCCTTCAGTGGGGGCTAACAGCTACAATGTAGCTACCTTTCTTAATAATCATGATTACAGAGACGAGGGCCAACCAGTACAAAATGATCCAATGTTGGGCTATGCTTATTTGCTGACGAATAATCAGGTGGGGCTACCTACTGTTTTTTATCCAGATTACTATCCGGTAACGCCGATTCACTATCCAGAAACTTATCTCAAAGATGAAATTGACGAACTCATTCAGGTGCACAAAGACTATATATTTGAATCAACTAATGTCGATTACTTAAGTCGTTTTTCTACCCCCTATAGTTTTAATTACATTTCCAACCCTGCTCATGCAAGTACTACGTTGCTCTATCAATTGAGTGGAGGCGTAGGAGAAAAGGAAGTGATTGTTGCTATAAACTTTGCAGGTGAAACACTGAAGGTCGATCATCAAATAAATACAGGAGGATTGATTCTGGGAGATACGCTGTTTGATGTTTTGGGCAACTCCAATTTTCCATATGCGATCCTCGATGGAAGTGGACAGATGTACATTGAATTACCTCCTCGCTCTTACTCCGTTTGGGTAAACGAAACGCAAGTTCCTTTGCCTGTGGAATTAGTTGAGTTTTCTGCGAAAGCGAGAAATGAAAAAGTATTGTTAGAATGGGAGACTGCTTCGGAAATTGATTTTAATCTTTTTGAATTAGAAAGATCTATTGATGGAAGGACATTTGAAAAAATAAGTTCAATACCATCAAAAGGAAAAAGTGGAACAGGAGCGATTTACCGCTAGGTTGATAACGACGCCTCTTTGATTCAGACGAATTACTACAGACTTCGACAGGTTGATATTGATGGTTCCTTTGAGTATTCTCCCATCCGAAGTGTACGCTTGATAAGTGACCTCGGAACTGCGACTTTACAGCCCAATCCCGCCAGCGCACAGACTCTGCTTAAAATCAACAGTGGTCAATCAAAACGCTTAGATCTGCAACTGCTTCATCCAAACGGACAGGTATTACGACAACATTCGATTGATCTGAATGCAGGTATTAATCATATTCCACTTTCTCTAGAAAACGTTCCGACCGGTATTTATTTGCTTCAGCTAAAGAGCGATTCCGATATTCGTCTTCTTAAAGGTGTAAAAACAGATTAAGGCATTGTGATATTAAAAGATTTTTTATAGCTTTGCGGTCCGCTAAAATTTAGTGCTTAGCACATGCCCTTGTGGCGGAACTGGTAGACGCGCTGGATTCAAAATCCAGTTCCTTCGGGAGTGGGGGTTCGATTCCCCCCGGTGGTACTCGCCTGATAAGCAGGAAATTAAGCTGAGTTTAACGACTCGGCTTTTTTGTTTTAATTTGCTTGGG
>JBGCDT010000201.1:0-7495 GCA_045105695.1 Saprospiraceae bacterium
CAACTTCAATTTCAATCTTTTCTCAGGATCAGAGAAATAAACGAGAACCGAAACAGGTTCCTTCATTCGCTTTCTAGCAACATAATAAAATAAAATCAGGAAGGGCAAACCAGCGATTACGTGTATAAAGTGCATAGCAGATATGACGTAGATATAGGAAGTGAGCGTAGAAGAAGCAATGAAAAAATCTTGATTAAAAAGCTGCCGCCAACCGATTATTTGTAGAATCATAAAGAGGAATGTCAAAATAGTCGTAAACAGCAAGGCGTTCTGATATCCTTTTGTATCATCGGCCAGATAACATTTTTTAGCCCACCTCAAAGTAAAGCTACTTCCAATTAATACAATGGTATTAAATATAAAAATCGAAGGTAATTGAATGGGTGGTGTTCCATCCGATGCCGTGAATCGGGAATACAAGTACGCGGCAGAAAAAGCAAGGAACAGCATCGTGACTCCGGCTAATGTCAAATACATGAAAATTTTAGCAGGATGAAATCTGGTAGACTGATTAGAGGTGTAATCTGGCTCTGTCATGACAACGGTTTTGAAAGTCTTTGATTTTTTCGATAGAAGAAACCAAAGCAGTTTTTACAAAATCATAGTCGCTCCTCTTGGTCATATTGGATAGGACTACGATAAGTCTGAAAAGGAATTTTCAATAAATTGGCGATGTCGCTCGCTTCTTTTTTATCCATATGCGTATCCACTCCATATACCAATTTTCTATTGTCTACAACACGGTAAGTTCTAAAGAGTTTATCCCAAAAGGAAAAGATGTTTCCATAATTCGTATCGCTATAAGGTTGTCTAAAGTGATGGTGTACTCTGTGCATATTAGGTGTACAAAAGACCATTAAAATAACATTGTCTAACCATTTAGGCATGTTTATATTCGCATGGTTAAACTGAGTCAAAACCAAAGACATCGTCTGATACAAAAACACCAACCACATCGGCGCACCCACCACAAAAACTGCTGCTAACGTAAATCCAAATCGAATAACCGACTCTCCCGGATGGTGACGATTTGCAGAGGTCGTATCCAAATGTTGATCGGTATGATGAATTAAATGAAACTTCCACATCCATTGCACATGATGTAAAACCCAGTGAGCAAAGTAAGCGCCTAGGAGGTCCATGAGGAGCAGACCCATTATAGCTTTCGCTAAAAGTGGTAATTCGAAAAGTTGAATTAATCCAAAGTTATTAGCGTCTACCCAGTCAGCTGAAAGAACTAATAAAAAAGCCATGGCAAAATTAATAATGACGGTAGTCATGGTGAAAAATAAATTAGTAAGTGCGTGTTTACCTCTTTGGTAATTGAGAGAGAATAGAGGAGCGGCATTTTCGATCAGGAAGAAAACCGTAAGGCCACCGACCAGTAGTAGGGTGCGGTGGAGAGAAGGCATTTCTGCAAAGTATTGAGTTATCGATTCCATCATATAGACTTTTAGAATTAGATTCTAAAAATAATAAAGGATTACCAATTCGCATTGATAATCCTTTAAATATTTTGAATGATGACTTAGAATTTAGACTAGTTCCCAGCGACTTGCTGTATCGCATTCATCCAATCTTCAACATGATAGGTATGAGAAATTTTTCCATCTTTTAGTTCGTGTATATCAATACTCATAAAGGTAAAACTTTTACCTCCAGAGATAGGAGTCCCCATGAAGTTGTCACCTGCCGGAGTACCGGTTGCCTCACCTCTGACAACGATTTGGTTTTTAGGGGTGATATACACTTCCTTGATTTTCCAGTTTAGATCGGGTACCATCTGAGCCAGGGGACCACTTACAAAACCAATGGTTTCCTCCATGTTTCTGGAACCAGTATTACTGTAGTAAGATTTCCAATCGTCATGGTAGCTAGGTTTCACTTTTTCAGGAGTACTATTCCCACCAAGGAAATCGTAAAATGGCTGAATGAGTTTCATCGCTTCTTGTTCGCTTATCATTTGATTAGTCATAGTTGAATTATTTTTATTGGAGCTGCAAGCTGTTGTTGCAACGATTAATAGGGATAGAATTAAAAATTGAGTTATTGATTTCAAGATGTATTATTTTAGATTGATTTCAAAAGAAGTACCTGGGTTGAAGTCGAAGCCTTCTCCGATGACTACCAAGATTTCAGTATCAGAAATCACATTCAGAGAAACAGAAGAATTGGTTGCATCTCCTGAGCTAATGTTATGATTGTCATCGAAATTAAAGTAGTACCAATCAAAAGTATTGGCCTCGATTGTTCTGAAGAAATTTGAATAAATAGGATGATCAGCCGGAGCAACCAAATCATAAGAGATTTGATCTTCTGATATATTTATATCGTACAAACCATCTAAGTAGTCATTGAATTCGAGGTTGTCACCTACCGTTGCTGTAATGGTAAATGTACCAGCGGGCGCTCCAAATACAACTTCAACAGGAGTCTCCTGCCCACCTGTTCCGCCCTGACTTGGATCAGCGGCAGTTTGCAAAGTATTGGAGATCGTAACTTGAGCATCCAGTACTGTAGGTTGGTTATCGTCATCACCACAGGACGTGAGAAGAAAGGCAACAAGCAATAAGTTGATAAATAAGAAATGCTTTTTCATTTTTAAAGAATTTTGTGATTAGAAAGAATCAGAAATTGTTTTAATTAATGATTGTTTGGTAACACAAAATTCGATAAATGCTTATGGTTTAAATTATCAATTTGGAGGGAAACTTATCATTTTGAGTTCTTAGCTCTGAACTCCTTTGGAGGGATACCAACGGCCTCTTTGAAAAAGCGATTAAAGTTGGATGGCTCAGAAAAATTTAATTCAAAGCCAACTTCAGAAATACTCAATTGACTGAATAAAAGTTCTCTCTTTGCCTCTGTTAAAAGTCGTTCTTTGATTATCTCTGAAGAGGATTTTCCTAAGCTTTTTTTCAAGGTCTTGTTTAGGTGGGATTTACTAACGCCAAGTTTGTCCGCATAAAAAGAAACATCACTGTGTGATCTGACCGATCGTTCCAGCAAGTCTCTGAATCTCAATGTTAAATTGTTCTCAAAGAAATCTCCTGTAATTTCAAACTGTCGGGAGTATATTCTATTGATGTTTATCAAAATAAAATACAAGATTGCTCTAAGCAAATGCTCACTATCTGCACGAAGGTTTTTGAATTCTGCTCTTACGTCTTCTAATCGTTTTAAAAAGTCAACTAGCTTATCATCGGAGAGATGAATATAAGAAGGTGTTGAATTATTATAGAAAAAATGAAAGCGGTATAAGAACAATTGGTCATTGAAGAAAGTAGAAATAAAATCCTTTTTAAAGATTAAAAAAAAGCCATCGATGCTTTCGTCAATCTTTTCCCATCGGCGCCATTTGTTGGGCGGTAATAATAAAACGGTTCCTTTGCTGAAGTTTATTTTTTCATCATCCAATCGAAAAATTCCTTCTCCCTTCGTAATAAAAAGAATCTCATGGAAATCAACAAGGAATGGCGTTGAGTCCTTGGTGAAACTTTTCACATCAGACATTTTTTCACAATCGATTAAAATATCCTTTGCGTATTTATTTTCTTGGAATTTAAATTTCACTATTTAAATTTGTAGCTTTTGAAGGTTTCGTTTTCGAGAGTAGGCCTAATTTGTAGATATCAAATAATTTCATTCCGCTCCTTCCGCTTATCAAATGCCTATAAATAATTGGTTTAAAAACAGAGAATATCTTAGAAAAAACACTCCTCAGTCCAAAGCGTTCCATCCACCTATAAGCCCTCAATAATTTAGTATCAATTTCCTTACCTTCACTGACTAATCTACTCAAATTCTCAATAGCCTTTTCCGTCTTTTTCAAAAACACCTCTGCCGATTCCAAGCCAACATGCTCCAGTGGATTATCCAAATGAACCATTTTTATTTTCCGCATTTTCAATTCCATTCCAAAAAGCGTATCCTCATGACCATATTGCGTCAGACTTTCGTCAAAACGAATCTGATGAAAGATCGCCGCTGGAATCAAAAAATTATTGGTCATAAAAGAATGGTAAGGTCGCTCACGACGAACTATCGCAGGTTGTTGCTCCCGTTGCATTCCATAGGTCCAATGAAACAAATACTTTTTGTCATCAGGAGGAGTTCCATCATAACATCGCCCTCCATATAACAAGGTGTTTACGTCCAGGTGATCGACGTAGTTTTTGAGGTAGTTGTCACTAACCACTTTGGAATCGCAATCCATGAAAAGTAAGTAAGGTCCTTTGGCAGCATCCGCTAATACATTTCTGATTTTGGAGCGGCCCAGGTTATCAGGCATCTCTTTGTAAGTAACGTTTTCCAGATTCTGAAGCTGACGGTTTATATTCTTGAACGCAGTATTTGATCCATCGTCGAAACAAAGAATTTCAAAAGGAACTAATCCCTCCACTTGCAAAAGGAGAGATTTTACGAGGAGAGAAACATCTTCGTTATAAACAGGTATGAGGATGGAAAGCGTCAGTTGATTGAACTTTGAAGAAAATATTAATAAACTAGATTCTATTTTGATAAATCGGCCAGAGGCCGAAAGCAGTCTCGTGATGGATGCTTCAGCATCCAACGAGCTTTATGAGTGTTTTCACCTATTGCTCGGAAAATGCTGAGGCATTTTTCCGAGTGGGCTTCCGGCCTCTGGCCGATTGAGATTAAGCAGAGCATCAACCCACAAATAAACCATCAAAACCTAAACACAAAACCCCAATCCTTGTTACATTAGCGTCTATAAAACGCAACCGCTAATATATGCAAACAAAACAAGATATTCTCCAGTACTTATCTCCGAATCAGTTTTCTGATGACCTCATTGCCATTGCCAAAAAGGTGCTCAATGAAGAACGAATTTCTGAAGAGGAAGGGCTTTTGCTTTTTGAAAAAGCACCACTGCCTTACCTCGGGATGTTGGCCAATCACATTCGTGAAAAGCGACATGGAGACAACACCTATTTCAATCGGAACTTCCACATGGAACCGACAAACGTTTGTCTCTACACCTGTACTTTTTGCTCCTACAGTAGATTGATAAAGAAGCGAGAAGAAGGTTGGGAATATACAATGGAGGAGATGCTGGACATTGTAAAAAAATACGATGATAAGCCAGTTACGGAAGTTCATATCGTCGGAGGTGTTTTGCCTCAGTATGATTTGGAATTCTACACGGGGCTATTCAAAGCCATAAAGAAACATCGCCCAGAGCTACACATCAAAGCCTTGACGCCAGTGGAATACCACTACATTTTCAAAAAAGGAAAAGTATCCTACGAAGAAGGAATGAAACTGATGAAAGAAGCTGGCCTCGACTCCATGCCTGGCGGAGGAGCAGAGATTTTCCATCCTGAAATACGTGATGAAATAGCTGGTGGTAAATGTAGCGGAGAACAATGGTTGCGCATCCACGAGATATGGCATGAACTCGGACATCGCTCCAATGCGACCATGCTCTACGGACATGTCGAAAAATTCAAACATCGTATTCATCATTTAGAGGAGCTTAGAAAGCTACAAGACAAGACCGGAGGTTTCCAAACATTCATTCCTTTGAAATTTAGAAACAAGGGGAATCAGATGTCGCACATTCCTGAATCTACCACTGTAGAGGACATGCGAATGTACGCCATTAGCAGAATCTATTTGGACAACTTCGACCACATCAAAGCTTACTGGCCAATGATCGGTCGAAACATTGCACAGCTGCTTATGGCTTATGGCGTGGATGATATTGATGGAACAATCGACGATACCACTAAGATTTATACAATGGCGGGGTCAGAAGAACAAACTCCAGCAATGAGTACCAGCGAACTGGTCAACCTCATCAGAGCCGTAGGCAGAAAGCCCATAGAGCGAGACACATTATATGGCGTGATCAAAGATTATACAGATCACGTTTTTGAGGAAGACACGATTTACAAAGGTTATGTGTCATTACCTGTGGTTAATAAAAATGATAATTAATGAATAGAAGAGAATGGTATTTTATCCGACATGGACAAACAGAGTATAACAACAAGGGTATTGTTCAGGGAAGTGGAATTGACAGCGAACTCAACGAACATGGATTAAAGCAGGCCCATGCATTTTATCGTAGCTACAAAGAGATTCCCTTTCAACTCCTTATCGCTTCGGGTCTTCAGCGGACACGTCAAACGATTCAGCCATTTGCAAGACAAGGCATTCCAATATTAAGAGACTCTACGATTAATGAAATGCACTGGGGAATTTACGAAGGGAAGTCCGCTTCTGTAGATATGAAAGATGCCTATCAACATATGGTAACGAGTTGGAAAGCTGGAAACTATGAGGTTCGTGCGGAAGGAGGCGAAAGTATGGTGGAGCTAAGTACGAGACTGAATGGGTTCATCGAAAGATTGAAACGAAAGCCCCAGGAGAAGGTTCTAATATGTTCTCATGGGCGTACATTGCGTTGTATGATTGCTTTGTTGCGAAATGGAAACTTAGAAGGGATGGAGGACAACAAACATACGAACACCGGCTTGTACAAAGTTATTTATGAAAACGGGAAGACGAGAATAGAACTGGAAAACGATAGCAGTCATTTAGAGCATTTATGAAAAAAATAAAAATAGCTGCGGTTAGTTATCTGAATACGAAGCCATTACTCTATGGTTTGGTGCAGGATGAGACTTTGGAAAAAGCCATTGATCTGGAATTAGATATTCCATCAGCTTGCGCAGATAAGTTGATAAGCGGAGAAGTCGATCTGGGACTAATACCAGTGGGGGCTATCCCTAAGTTGAAAGAGGCTGGAAAGGAAGCGCATATCGTTTCAGATTATTGTATTGGTTGTGATGGAGAAGTAAAGACAGTTTGTATTTATAGCGATTGTCCAATTGAAGAAATAAAAGAATTATATCTGGATCACCACTCGCGAACCTCTGTTCGGTTGGTTCAAATTCTGTTGAAAGATTACTGGAAGCAGCATCCTACCTTACTCAAATCTGAGGAAGGTTTCATTGATAAAATAAAAGCCCAACGAGCGGGCGTAGTCATTGGTGATCGTACCATTGGACTGGATAAAAAACACAAGTACGTTTATGATCTTGGAGAGACTTGGAAGTTACACACAGGTTTACCTTTTGTTTTTGCAACTTGGGTGAGTACCGTTCCGCTTTCAGAGCCATTTACTCAAAAGTTCAATAAAGCGCTTGCTGATGGAATAGCCAATATTCCTAAGTTAGTTTACCTACTACCAAATCCACATGCTGACTTCGATCTGAAAGAGTACTTTTCTAAATACATTTCCTATCATTTGGATGAATCCAAAAGAAAATCATTAGCTTTGTTTCTATCAAAAATAAGCCAAGAGCTTCCTCAGATTATTACTCAGTAGATAGAAAAAAATGATTGATAACAATACTCTTACACAAGAGGAACGTGCTCGATATGCTCGTCATCTTGCTATTCCTGAATTTGGCGCAGAAGCACAGCAGAAGCTCAAAGCTGCAAGCGTCTTAGTCATTGGCGC
>JBGCDT010000202.1:0-2587 GCA_045105695.1 Saprospiraceae bacterium
TTTTGAAGAAAGAGATCCAAGATTTAGAGCTTCAGTATTTTACCCTGGAACAGAGTTTAAAGGCGGAAAAGTATATTTCCACCGTAGCACTGATTACACAGACCCTACTACAGGGGAGGTAAAACGCTCTACTGGATCTGGATTCATTGTTCCAGGTTCTAATGGATGGCCAGGAGCTGCCCACCCACGTCACAGAGGAGGAAATCCTACAGGACTATTGATAAGAAAGCGAATAAACCCAAATACGCCTGATGGACAACGTTCTAGTACAGATGTGATTATTTTTAGACTCGGTGAAATCATGCTCAATTATATTGAAGCTGCTTTTTATTTAGGAGACCCTAATGGTGATATGGCTGCCATGTTAAATGGTCAAATCAGAGATAGAGCTGGGATGCCTGCTTTAGAAGAAATCACAGAGGCTAGAATTCGCCAAGAGCGACGCGTTGAGCTTGCCTTTGAAGAGCATGTTTTCTGGGATCTAAGAAGATGGAGAATAGCTGTTCAAGAGCTTGACAATGTCCAAAGACACAGAACTCACTGGAGATATAATTACGATACAGGAAAATATACTATGCAAATGGCCGACGGTGACCTCGGTAGAATCAGACTTTTCAAAGAAAGAAACTACTACTACGCACTAGGTTTAAATAGAATAGCAGATAATCCTAATTTGGTTGAGAACCCAGGGTACTAAGGTTATACTTGGTTGATGATAGATAGGATAAAAAGCCCTTAGTCCCTTTGAAGGGATTGGGGGCTTTTTTATTCTTTAAAAGTAGAAGTGTTAATTCATCTTAGAACCCTAGTCCAAAGCTACTAAAGGCTATTTCGAAAAACGTGCATTAAACTTAAAGGGAGTTAGACTGGAATTGGAAAAGAGCAGATTCCCTTGTATTAGCCATGAGCCATCAGCTTGCTTAAGTCCTTGGATACATCCTTTATCGGGAGCATTAAATTTCACATCTGCACAGAAACAAACAGTTTTAAAATGAACATTCATATTGGAAAGTTCTTCATCAGACACACTGAAACTCGTTTGGTCTGAATCCAATTCCATTACTAGAATGTTGACAAACTCATCATCGGCAATGAGCGGAGACCCTTCAGTACTTGTAATCAATTGAAAAACAGTCTTGTTTCCCGACTGAAAGCCTTCCTCTTCGTCAATTACAACTTTAGAGTTGGGATAAATCTTAAATGTACAATCGTAATTTTCTTTACAAGAATTGGTAATTACGTCTGTTTCATTTTCATTATTGCATGAAAACTGACAATCTTCGCAAACGGCTACTTCCAATTGTGTACAAGCACTATTAATAAACATCAAAACAAAAACACTGATCAAATACTTTTTCATAAACGTTAGATTAATTTGTACCTCTATGAGTATTCCAGTGATTGAATAGTTGTAAACTTAATATAAAATAACTCGTAGTGCATTTAGGAAGAGTTGAAAAAAGTTGTTCATTTTGACTAGCAAAAGTCGTATATTTAATTGACTACCAATCTTTTAAATACAAATGAACAACTTCCTTCAAAGTTACGAACAAATTTTAAGTAGGCTGAAAGAAATTGAGCCTAAAATGAATCTTTTGAATCAAATTAGAGTCCCAAAGCTGGCAGATATAGAATTAATCTCAATAGCTCTGACCGCTGAATATTTAAGTATAGACTCTGAATATCAACTATTTAGAATGCTTCCTGTTTGCTTGTCTTCGAAAATAGATCGTTCTGTTTATAATCGTCGAAGAAGAAAGCTATTTAGTCATATGGAAAGCATCAGGTTAAAACTAGCCAATAAAATTGTTCCTTACGAAGACTACTTCATTGTGGACTCAATGCCTCTAGAAATTTGCAAGCTAAGTAGGAGTGCTAGAGTTAAGGTTTGCAGAGAGAACTTTGAAACAGCTCCAGATAAAGGTTACTGTGCTTCTCAAAAAATGCACTTTTTCGGTTATAAGTTACATGCAGTATGTTCTCTAGGTGGAGTATTCAAAAGTTTCGATCTTAGTAAAGCCTCAGTACATGATATCCATTATTTAAAAAAACATAAAAGAATCCTTCTCTCAATGTACATTTATTGCTGATAAAGGATACTTAAGTGCTGATTACCAAATAGATCTGTTCGAGTCAAAAAAGATCACTTTAGAAACTCCAATGAGAAAAAATCAGATAAACTATCAGCCACAAAGCTACATTTTTAGAAAATCCCGAAAGAGAATCGAAACTCTTTTAAGCCAATTGTGTGACCAATTTATGATTAGAAGAAACTATGCAAAAACATTTGCAGGCCTAAAAGCTAGGCTCTTGACTAAAATAACTTCCTTAACTATAATTCAGCTCATCAATATGGAGCAAGGAAGAAAAATAAACAACCTCAAAACTGCTATTACTTAAATGCACTACGGGTAAAAATAGGCAAAAGATGCTACTTTCTCTGTGAAGCTATCCACTGCATGATTGATACTGGCATTTCATCAACTTTGACAGGGCTTCCATCGAAATCTAAACTACTCTTATTGGCATGTACATATATCCATGACCAGTGGCCATTATAGTGGTAATCTTCCCCACCAAAAACTCC
>JBGCDT010000203.1:0-8823 GCA_045105695.1 Saprospiraceae bacterium
TCTCCTTGATAAAACGGCCCTTTCTATTTAAGTAATGACTAATAAATCATGGTTTTCATTCAATCAATAATAACCTCTTCACTCCTCCTCTTTTGCTTTTCCGCAAAGGGGCAAACCAACCAATGGAAACTACTCCAATCCAAAATGGAAAAGCTAGGGATGGTAATCGCTCCCCCTTTAGAAAACCGTTTCAAATTAAAAGAAGACCTGCAAGATTTCCAACCTTCCGATGTTTCGATGATTGACAAAAATGGAAACTTAGAAATCCGTTTTTTCATTGATACCTCTGCATCTGTACTTTTCCCACACATCAACACCATGTCTTTTCTTACGAATCTCGCTACCAATAGTCAGGAGACGGTGGTTTCCTTATTACCAATAGCGGAAGACATCGTTCGTTTAGATTATAAAGCACAATGGGCCTGCCAAGCCTTCTTCCGACCAAAGGATTCTTTTTCCAACAAAGCACATTGCAAGCTCATCGCAATTTACAAAGAAGGGAAAGCCGTGGCATACATGACCTTGCTCTTCGATGATGTGTCTCTGGATTTAGAACCTTACGAATTCTTCCTTACCTTCGACGACTAAACACCTAACAATGTACTTACGTGAAATCTCATTTAGCCTGAGCTTACTACTTCTACTAAGCTGCAATACGCTCAAAAAAAAATCTAACAATATGCACACGGACACTGAAACAACCAACAAACAAATAGACTGGCAAGGACACAGAGGTGCAAGAGGTCTGCTTCCTGAGAATACCATCCCCTCCTTTTTAAAAGCCTTGGAATATGATATTCAAACACTGGAACTCGACGTGGCCGTTTCAAAGGATAGTAAAATCATCGTTTCACATGAGCCTTGGTTTTCTCATCACATTTGTAAAAAGCCGGATGGCTCTGCTGTCAAAAAATCAGAAGAGAAGGAGCTGAAAATTTATGAAATGACCTATGAGGAAATTAAATCTTATGATTGCGGATCAAGAGGCAACGAACGTTTTGAGGACCAAAAACCGATGAAAGTTCACAAACCTTCTTTCAAAGATATGGTAAAAGCCGTGGATGAATATTGCAAAAAGAATGGAAGAGCTTTGCCAAATTTCAACGGGGAGATCAAGTCTCAACCCAATTACTATGGTATTTTTTCTCCCAGTCCAAGAGTGTTTGTCAAACTCATGCTAAAAGAAATAAACGACCTGAGTATTAAAGACAGAGTCAATCTGCAATCCTTTGATTTCAATATCCTTAGAGAAATCAAAGAGCAAGATGCCGAAATTTCAATGGCCATGCTCATTGACAACACAAAATCAGTAGCCGCCAATCTGAAAGACTTAGGTTTTACCCCTCCGATCTATAGCCCTTATTACAAATTACTGAATCAGAGAATCATAAAAGAAATTCACGACAAAGGAATGCGCGTCATTCCCTGGACTGTGAACGAGACTTTGAAAATGAAGCAGCTGGTTGAACAAGGTGTTGACGGTATCATAACGGACTACCCTAATAGAATTCCAAAATGATTTTAGCTTACCTCGCTTTGCTGATTCTAGTGGTCTACGGTTTTATGTTAATCGTACCTAAAGGATATCTATTTCACGAACTGGGTCAACTGCCCATTTATTTGTTTCAGGTAAAGAAAGTACCGTTGGATGGTTTGACCTCTAAGAAGTATAAATTTGGAACACATCGCAGACAGTACTTTTTATTGTACGAATCTGAGAAAACAAAAGACACAGAAAAACCCGTCGTTGTTTACTTTCACGGAGGGGGCTGGACCTTTGGTAGTCCAGAGCAATTTGCTGCTAACGCAAAGTTTTTTACTGACCTAGGCTATTCCGTTATTATGCCTTCTTATCGTCGTTTGCCATTCTACAGATACCAAGCTATCACAGAAGATCGCATGAAAAAAAAAAAAAAAATTGATGAAGTTTTAGAAGAGCAGCAATTCAAGAATCGTAAAATAATTGTAGGTGGCTTGTCTGCTGGAGCAAATGTAGCAGCATTGTTATATTTTGACAAGGAGCGATTAGAAAAAATCGGATTTGCCCCTTCTCGCTTTCTTGGCGTCATGTTGCACGGCGCTCCAGTTGATCTGAGTAGAATGGTTCCTACCCCGATTCTCTATGGCTATGCAGGACTACCAAAATCAGCTACCTTCAAAAGAGCAAACCCCATTTCTTATCTTCAGGCAAAGGAAAACATTCCCATATTAATTATTCATGGAACTCATGATGGACTTGTCTCTTACAAATGTGCTGATAGTTTTAGAATACGATGTGAAGAGCTAAGATTTGAGCAACTCAGCTTTCATACCCTACCAAATGGAACCCATCTTGATTCAGGGCGATGGGCCTTCGAGAAGGGTAAATCAGCGAAAATAATCCGTAAATGGCTAGATACCATTACTGTTTAGCATACGATTCATGTCGATCAATAACGAATATTCGCTGTTTTTCACTAAAAACCTAAATAATATTAAATAATCTAAAAATGATTTAACCCATATTGGACTAGGATCAAATTTCTATATAGATTTGCCACGATATAAATAATATCATCCACTTCGAAACTAACTGGATTGCGGACAGTTGCTCCAAAAAACCAATCCAAATTGAAAACAAATCAAACTCGTTTGCTTCAGTTAGTTTCTTTTTCTCCTTCCTTCTGCACAAAATCCGTCATTCCTTTTTATTTATTTTCAACCTCATGCAGCGAATTAACCCGCTTATAGAATCATCTTAGTAAACATGGAAGATTTATAAAATCGGAAATGTAATCAAGCTAGTTTAAAATTTTATCTGTCTACCGGAGGTCCCTTTTGTTTTTACTTTTTGTAAAAACTTCTGAGCTACTTTCGATTACCGAAGAATTCTAAACTGGCTTTTTAATTTATAGGAAAAACTTACTAACGCTAAACCTAATCGAAGATGATGATGATCAAAACCACAAAAAACAAGTTCTTTACTTTTCTCGTAATATTATTGTTATCCATATCTGCAAATGCCCAAAATGCTCAGATCGTTGGCCCGAGTCAACTCTGTACAGGAGAATGTGGAGACTATACTTTACTCATAAATGGGGTCCCAGGAGGACTCGGCGAATACAACTGGATAGACGGAACAGGTGTATCTATTTTTTCAGAAATATCTACCCAAACTTTTTGCTTCGACTTCCCTGGAGCCTACACCATTTTAGTAGAAGGTTTTGTAGATACGATGTCTGTTTCTGCAATTTATACCGTAGAAGTAGGTGAAGGAATGTTGCCAGATATCATTTCACTAACAGCTAGTAATTGCCCCGACAACTCCCCCGATCAAGGCTGTGAAAAAGTTTGTGCAAATTCTACAGGGACTTATACTGTTCCATTTACGAATGGAATGCCTATAGAATGGGATGTACAAGGAGCGGAGAGCTTCGAAGTAAATGGTGACTTACTCACGGTCAACTGGGGTAACCCTGGTGATGGTTTAATCACCGCTTTCAGTCAAACTATCATTACTAATCCAAACCCCTTAGAAGTATTTTGCGGAAGTAGTCCCAATCAGTTTTTTGGTGGAAACCCTAATGGCTCTGTTTGGTCGGTTGCAACTGGTGGAAGCGCTCCTTATAGTTATCAGTGGTCGAACGGATCTACAACACCAAACAACTTTGGACTTGATGTCGAAGATTATTGCGTAACCGTAACGGATGCTAACGGTACGACTGCAACTTGCTGCACATTTGTCAGCGAGCAAACTTGTAACGCCAATAACCCTAACCCTATGTTCATGGACGGACTAGCCTCACCTGCTAGCAATTGCGATGAATGTGATGGCTCAATCATGATTACAGTAACTGGCGGAGAAGGTCCTTACTCTTACAACTGGTCCAACGGACAAGTCGAAGAGAGTATCTTCGACGGATGCCCGGGCTTATATACCGTTACCATAACCGATGCTTTCGGTTGCATTGTCACTGGTGGTTACTACATTGATTGCCCTGGCAATACAACGACGACCTGCTTTAGTTCTACAGAATTTTGTGTAGATATTATTGACGATCCAGTAGCCCAAATTACTTCTACGCCAGCAGCTGATGCAAATGGTGTTATAGAAATTTGCCAAGGACAAACCATCTTCTTTGGTAATGAAAGTACCAATGCAGAATCATACGAATGGCATTCTGGAACAGGCCTAATGGCAAGTTCTGAAGAAACTTCTTTCACTTATCCTGATGGAGGTATTTACGAAGTGATGCTTGTCGCTAAAAACGAATGCTTCTGTAGTGATACAACTTACGTTACTGTTAATGTTGATTTTGCAGAAAGTCCTCAGATAGATTGCATCGGTACTATTTGTGAAAACGAAACGGTCACTTATACCGCTATGGCAAATGGTTGCAATACCTACAACTGGACCATCAGTTCTAATGGAACGATAGAAGCAGGTGGTAGTACTTCCGATGATTTTATTACTATAAATTGGGGAAGTGGCCCTGAAGGAGAAATTGAACTAAGCGTAACCGATTGTGCAACAGTCTTTTGCCAGAGTCCAACAGTAGAAATCGTTCCCATCATTTCGGACAATGCAGAGATTCAAGGTCCTTCAAAAGTTTGTAGAGGAGACGTGGTTATTTATTCGATTACTAAATGGAATGGAACTTCTTACAACTGGTCAGTTTCTAATTTTGGAACAATTGAATCAGGTCAGAATACTAATGAGATTACAGTTCACTGGGATGTAGATTTCATCCCTGGTACGCAGCAATTGGTTTCTGTTGATTACGAAAACTGTTACCTGGAATGCTCTGGTTCTGATGACCAAACGGTAGATATCCTTCCTGAATTTTACATCGTCGGAGGAATAGAAGCTTGTCAAAATAGTACAAGTACTTATCAAGTTAGAAATGCAGTGACCAATGCCTTTACGATGGCAGACTTCTCTTTGACTGCTCCTGATGGAACCTTGGTTTGGAGTTCTGGCGGAACAACTTCCAACGCCTCTGTACCATGGCCTTCGACCCTTGGTGTATATACCTTGACAGCTACTGCAGCAGTTCCTTCTGATTATTGTTTTAATGAAACTACTTTGCAAATAACTGTAGTAGAAGCTCCTGCTGCACCAACCGGTGTAGATGGACCTGCGCTGGTTTGTCCAGGTGAAGCTTTCAATTACAAAGTAATCTCCCCAAATCCTAACAATGCTTTTACATGGGAAATAAATGATGGAGGAACAATCAGTACGGCGAGTGGTCCAAGCATCAACATTACCTGGGGAGCTAACCCTCCATACGAAGTAAGTGTTGTTGAAACGAGTACAACAGGACTAGCTTGTCAGTCAGAACCAACAACTTTTAGTTCTTCTCCAATTACAGATTTAGAAATCACAGGCGACCCAGATGTTTGTGTGGAAGAGACCATTATATACAGTGCTACGTTCTATGAAGAAGTCGATTATGTTTGGACAATTACACCAGAAGATGCTGGGACCGTGGTTAGCGGACAAAACTCAGAAGTCGTTGAAATCATGTGGCATACTGATTTAGTGGCAACACTACAAGTAGACATGTGTGGATTATCAGAACAGTTTCCTGTAAATATCTATCCGCTACCGGAGCCAGTTGTAAATCACCCTGTAGGATTGTGTAGTGGCGAAACAGCTACTTTGACAACAACAATTCCTTACGTGAGTTACTCTTGGTTAGATGAGGATGGCAATGAAGTGTCTACTTTAGCTACACCAGATTTACCAGCAGGTAATTACGAAATCGTAGTGATCGACAACAATGCTTGTTCTGGAAACGGTACTTTCTTTATCGAAGAATATCTACTTCCTGAAATCAGAATTTCAACACCAGATAATACCGCTTTCTGTACAGGTGATCCTACACCAACTTTGTATGCATTGAACACAGACGATGGCTATACTTACCAGTGGTATTACGAAGGAAGTCCTATCGGAGGAAATACCGTTTCTTTAAACGCAGTTGATTT
Source organism: Saprospiraceae bacterium (assembly GCA_045105695.1). GTDB lineage: Bacteria > Bacteroidota > Bacteroidia > Chitinophagales > Saprospiraceae > CALGLS01. Next base: position 5,971 of record JBGCDT010000203.1, read on the forward strand.
CGGAGCTTACAATTTACAGGTCACTGATATTAATGGTTGTGAAAACTTTTCCAATACCATTTATTTAGTTGACTATTGTGGAGGGAGTACCAACGGACCGTGCACTGGCGGTACCTGTGTTTTAATAAACGATTGCGACGACGGAACGGTAGCCTTTGATATCTTATCTACCAATGATTGTCCAGTCAGTCAGTATATCAATCAAACGATTGACTTGATCCCTGGCTCTACTTTCTGGAATTTCGGTGATCCTGGTAGCGGTGCTAACAATACTTCTACATTAGAGAACCCAACCCATGATTTTTCAGTAGCAGGTTTCTTTACAGTCATTATGTTTGTAGACAATGCTACGGGAACGAATTGTTATGCTGCTAGAATTGATACTGTGCCGATAGTAGCAAATTTTGATGCAGTGACGGCTTGTGCAGGAAGTCCTACCGACTTTATTGAATTGACGACATTCCTTCCGCCACCATTTGCAGCAGTTACGGATTATGCCTGGGATTTTGGCGATCCTGCCAGCGGTGCTAATAATACTTCTACAGATCAGAATCCAACGCACACATTTGATACACCAGGGACTTACAATGTATCGCTAACTTCTACGAATCAAGATGGTTGTACTTCAACTAGAACAAAAGAAGTAATCGTATATGCGCCACCAGCAGTGAGTTTCCCAGAGCCAGATTTCAATTGCGAAGGAACCCCTTTAGCATTCAATGCAATCGTTCCAGCAAATGTAGTTGAAGTAGAATGGGACTTCGGCGATCCAACAAGTGGAGAAGCAAACAGCTCTATTTCTGAAAGCACTTATCATGCATACGATACACCAGGAAATTATACCGTAACGCTTACGGCAACAAATATCTACGGATGTTCAGCTTCTTATAACAGTATAATTACAATAGATCCTAATCCGCTGAACGGAGACATTGATTACACTTCTCCAATTTGCGAAGGTACAACCATGACATTGACAGCACCTCCTGGTGGAGAGACTTGGATTTGGAGTTCTGGAGAAACGACTGAGAGTATAGAAAAAGCTGAAGCAGGTATTTACAGCGTCACAATGACGGATGCGATGGGTTGTGTATACATTCCAGCATCTGCAACGCTGGATATTCTACCAGCTCCTGATGCTAATATTTTCGCAACTGAATTCAATGAATTTGGACAACCAACAGAAAACTTCTACTTCGATTATTCAACTTGTGAAGGCGAAGGAGTTACAGTCTCTGTAGGAGGTCAAGGTAACTATTCTTATCAATGGTCCGTCGGAAGTAGTTCTACCACATTGATTTATGACGATACACATTTAGGTTTACTAGGAGTTGGAGATCATGATTTTGTAGTAACAGTGACTGATGTGACGACTGGGTGTACAAGCGAGGTCGGACCTTATACAGTTACGATAAATCCATTGCCAACCAACGTACAGATTCAAGCTACCCCGATACCAGTTTGTTCTCCGGATTTGACGACTTTCAGTGTAGTGAGCCCAGAGCCTGGTTATACCTATCTATGGAGTAATGGAGCTATTGGAGAAACGATGGAGACCAGTATTGCAGGAGAATATTATGTAACTGCTATCACTCCATTTGGCTGTCAAGGCGAATCTAATACACTGGAGATCTTTGCCGCTCCAGACATTACGCTAGTACCAGATGGCTGTCATGAACGTTGTGCGCCAGACGAAATTTGTTTACCAAACATTCCAGGTGTAGTCAGTTATCAATGGTTTTTAGATGGCAATCTGATTCCAGCGCCAGAAGGTACGATAGCAAATTATGTTGCTGATTCTTCAGGGAATTACCAAGTGCTATTGACTGATGGAAATGGTTGTACAGCGCTCTCTGAAGGTTTGAATTTGACTATCCTTCCAGTAGATACTACGATGATCATGTTGGATGCTTGCGAAGATAGTTTTGTAGACTACGAAGGCAATCAACTCCTTGCAGGGTCAGAGCATACCTATAATCTTTCAAATGCGGATGGCTGTGATTCCATTGTGGTTGTAACCGTAAATGAACATCCAGCATACGATATGCTTATCGACCTAGAAGCATGTGAAGACAGTGATGTGGAATATATGGGTGCTTCCTATGCTGCTAGTAGCACAAATGTCTTAGAACTGATTAGCGAGTTTGGTTGTGATTCTATCGTAACAATAAATGTAGCAACGATTCCAAAATATACGACCTCTCTTGCTTTAGAAACCTGCGTTGATGAAACCATCGAATATGATGGAAATTCACTTGCGCCTGGTGACACTTATAACATTACTCTTACAAGTAGCTTAGGATGTGATTCTACCGTGGAAGTTTCTGTGAGTGCTTATCCTTCTGCCAGTTTTGCAACAGAGGTAAGCGATCCGGTTTGCTTCAATGCAAATGATGGTTTTGTAATGGTCAAAGATGTTGTTGGCGGCAGCGGTCCGTACCTGTATTCTATTGATGGAGAGGTGTTTTCTACCTCCGATACGATTGCTCAATTAGCAGCAGGAGACTACCCTGTTTTTGTACAGGATGGCAACGGTTGCGTCACCGAGTCAGAAATAAATATTGACGAGATAGAACCTATTCAGTTTATCATTGACGAAGTGGTTTTGGAATGTAGCAAAGATAGCGTGAAGGTAAGACCAATTCTAGGCAACAACTATCCTGAGCAAGTAAATTGGTTCTGGCCAGATGGCGGAAACGATACAGAGTTCGCAGCTTATGATCCTGGACTTTTTTCTCTGAGATTAGAAAATCAATGCGAAATTAAAGACGAGGTGATTGATGTAGCTTTACAATTAGATGGAAAAAGAGACATCCTTTATGTACCAAATGTTTTCTCTCCAAATGGTGATGG
>JBGCDT010000204.1:0-4738 GCA_045105695.1 Saprospiraceae bacterium
AATTACATCAGATGAAGAAAATATTATTTCCAACTGCTTATGCTGCGCACTCGAAAGTCGCTTTCCGATATACTCAGAAACTAGCTCAATACTTCGAAGCTAGCATCACTCTGGTACATATTTATGAAAGTCCGACTTCTACATTGACTAGTACAGGAGCCTTGATAAGTGAAGAACTTAAATACTTTGCGGAACAACAATGGGATAAAGAAATGACTAAGCTAAAATCCTTTGCCGATGAGCTAAATAGTAAGCAGTATCACCAAATTAAATTAGATTTCATTGCTACAGATGGTGACGTTGTCGGACAGCTTCTGGATATTCAGATGGAAAATGATTTCGATCTCATCGTTATGGGAACGAAAAGGCATCATACGTTTGATAGGATATTTGGGAATACCACCTATAGCCTTATTGACGAAATTACTTGTCCTCTTTTACTTATACCTCCTGATGCACATTTTATACATTTAGATAAAATACTCTACGGAACTGCATTTAAAACAGGCGAGGTAAAAACCATTGAATACTTGTTAGATTGGTGTCTGGCATTTGGCAGCACGCTAAACCTTTTGCATGTACACGGCAAAGAAAATGCTTCCTATGCATTAACTAAAATGGCAGAATTAACAGAGACTTTTGAGAGAGAGAAGAAAGCAGAAATAGTGACTGCAAATTTAATAGAAGGAAAAATATCTTCAATACTGGATCAGTATATTAAATCAACCGGTGTTGATCTCCTTGCCATTCATAGAAGAAAGAAAGGCTTATTACAAGAGATGACTGACGGTAGTTTAACCAAGACGCTATCAGAAGAGATTCAGATTCCTCTACTGGTTTTAAAATCGTAGTAAAAACCTTTAAAGTAAACAATAATGAATCGAATTCTTGTTCCTATTGATTTCACGGAGACTGCCGCAAATGCACTTCAGTATGCTAGTGAACTATCTATCCACAACCGTAAATTCTTAACCCTATTTTATTGTTACCCGGCTCAGGAACATAGTCGCAAGTATGATTTTGGAGAACAGAATTATGAAGATCGGCTTCAACAGATGTTAATAGATTTTTACAAGAAGCATGTCAGTGAAGAGAAGGGTAAAACTCGTTTTTTAACAAGGATGGGAACAATTGTTAATGAAATCACTCTAATCAGTGCGAGATACAGTATGATTATATTGAGTGGAAATAATTTTGAATCGACTCTGCAAAGATGGATAAGTAGTCGTGTTGCAAATATTGCTTCTCTTGCCAAGTGTCCAGTACTCATTATACCTAAGATTGCAAATTATGATTCGTGGACAAATGTTTGGCATTTCAAGCGAAAAGACAATGAGCCTTCCATTGTAAACCAGTGGATAGAAAAGGAGCAATTCAATCCTTTCTCAATAAAAGTAAAAACGCTGAAACAAACCTCCTTTACTTCTATCATTTGGGAATCGTTTGTTAAATATATCAAAGCACCGAAAGAAGAACTTCGACAAGCTATATTGGATGAGAATTCTTCGGAAAGAATTAATTTGATTTTATTAGTTAGTCATTTCAAAGATACTTTTCGGAAATTCCTTGACGATGAAGTGATGCAAATAATCTTTCAATTTGGAATTCCAGTTTTGGTTTTTCAAGCTGGGAAACATAAAACGATTAAACCTCAATGAGCTGGATCTTATTCTTAACCTTAGTAATCTTACTTCTTAGTATAGATCTTCTAGTCCTCCACAAAAAAGGGACAACGATCAATAATAAAAAAGCCGCCGTTGAGACCATCTTTTGGATCAGTGTAGCCTTATTGTTTTCGGGAGCTGTTTTCTGGATTTATCAAAACGATAAAATAGCGAATATCAATGCTTTGTCTCCAACAGATGCAGCCATAAAATACATCACCGGCTATTTGATTGAACTATCACTAAGCGTGGACAATCTCTTTGTCATCGCAATGGTTTTCGCCTCTTACAAAATACCATTGGCTTACCAACACCGGGCTTTGTTCTGGGGAATTATTGGTGCAATTGTATTTCGAGGACTGGCTATTTGGGGCGGCGCCATTCTGATTCAAAAAGTTAGTTGGATGACTTATATTTTTGGAGCTTTTCTTTTATTTACTGCGTTCAAGATGTTGGAAAATACTGACGAAGAAGAGAGCGAAAGTAAACTGACTAAAAAAATAAATCAGTGGTTTAATATCAGTAAAGAACTAGATGGCGAAAAATTCTTTACTTTAAAAAATGGAAAGAAAGTAGCCACGCCCCTATTCGCAGCCCTAATGGTCATTGAATTAAGTGATATACTTTTTGCTTTGGACAGTATTCCTGCCATACTTGCAGTGACAACAGATCCTTTTTTGGTTTTCAGCTCAAATATTTTTGCTATACTCGGACTACGATCCATGTACTTCTTCCTAGCTAATATGTTAGAAAAATTTCATTATCTTAAGTACAGTGTTTTTGCTATTTTGCTTTTTGTTTCCATCAAATTATTGAGCATACACTTTGTACATTTTCCAGAATGGTTCTCTTTACTTTTCATTGGGATTGCTTTATTAATGGGCGTCATCGTTTCTTTGGAAAAAATGACGAAAAACCATTCAAGTTCAAATGTATAAATACGACTAGGGACCAACTCAATTTGATGTTTATTTTTCTGGTAATTAAAATCCTCATTACATAATAATGGATTACGCAATTGTTCTTTTTTTAGTTTTTCTCTCTGCATGTTTTAGTGGACTCACCCTTGGATTTTTCAGTTTAAATCTCACCTCCTTAGAACGCAAAATGAAACTTGGTGATTGGCGAGCCAAGAAAGTCTATCCTATTCGTAAAAATGGAAATCTATTGTTGTGTACACTACTTTTAGGCAACGTTGCTGTTAACTCGGCGATGGCTATTTTTCTGGGAAACATTGCCACTGGCTTAGTCGCGGGTTTAGTTTCTACAGGCTTGATTGTCGTTTTTGGAGAAATCATACCTCAGGCTATTTTCTCTCGCTTTGCACTTACAATGGGCGCCAATTCTGTTTGGCTTGTTAGGGTCTTTATTTTCTTATTGTACCCAATTGCTTTCCCATTGTCCTGGGCATTAAACAAAGCATTGGGCGAAGAACTTGGCACCATCTGGAGTAAAAAGGAAATAGAGGAAATCATTAAACATCATGAGGACTCAGAGGACAGTGAAATAGACGAAGATGAGGAACGCATTATGTTAGGGGCGCTTGCTTTTTCTGACATGACTGCAGACATGGTCGCCACTCCTAAACCTGTAGTATTTATGTTATCCAAAGACATTGATATTAATCTATCCTTAATTGAGCAAATTAAAGAAAGAGGGTTTTCCCGTATTCCTGTTTTCACAAATGCCACCAGGGATAATGTAGATGGCGTGTTATTTATAAAGGATTTACTCGGGATTGATCTTACCATCAAACAAAAGGTCAGTGATTTTAGCCGCCCAGATTTCCTCTCGGTAAAAAACGATATGAGTTTGGATAAATTACTCAATCACTTCCTTGCCGATAAAAAACACATGGCTTGTGTCTTTGATGAATTTGGTGTTTTGCAAGGTGTTGTTACAATGGAGGATATTCTGGAAGAAATTCTAAGAGTAGAAATCATTGATGAAACAGATAAGACGAAGGATTTAAGAGAGAAAGCGATTAAGATGAATAAGCGGGAGATATTGGAATAAATAAGGCATTCAAATACTCATCTATAAGAGGAGTTTTGAGGTAAATATCTAAGGGGACAACACTCAAATCGCACCCTAAAAAATCTTTCAAAATACCTGTGACCAATTCTATTTTCTCTGTCCTTATATCAGATTCCCGATGAAGGGATAATTTTTTTAATCACCAACTAAATCTTGTTAAGATGAAAAAGAATTTCTTTTTTGTTGTATTGGCTATGCTATTCTTAGCAGGGACTACCGCCCCCTTATTGGCGCAGGCAAAATTGCCGGACGGTGTTAAAGGTACCGTGGATTTGCTTTATCCTGATGCTGAGCAAATTGAATGGGAAGATGAAAATGACGAATTAGTAGTTTATTTGATTGATGAAGATTACAATGTAGAAATCACCTTTGATGAGGAGGAAAACTGGATTCAGATTACCACAGTTATTGGTGAAAGCGACTTGCCTTCTTTAGCACAAACTTACTTAGTGGAAAACCATTCAGATACAGACGTTAACAACATTCTAAAGATGAGAACTAGAAAAAGTACGATGTACTTTGTAAACCTCGAAACGAATTCAGAAATCATTAGTCTAACCTTTGATGAAACTGGAAACTTAGTAGAGAAAGAAGCAGAAGACATCGACGAAGATGAGAACTGATTCTTATTATTTTGATAAATGAAATTGATAATGAAAAAAGTAAATTGGCTACTCATACTGGCCTTAATCTCAAGTGCCCTTCTATTCATTGGTTGCCCTTCCAATAAGGGTACTCAAAGTAATAGCGCAGAATCTTCGACAGAGGCAGCACCTCTTTTCAATGTAGAAGAGAGTCAAGACGAAGAAATAGAAGAAGAACTTCCATATAGCGAAGAAACAGAGTTTTCTGATGATTATGAAGACGAGGAAATGGAACTCGATTCATTAGACGAGACGGAAAAAGACACTGAAGATATTTAAATTTTAAACGCTGTTCTTTTGACATTCAGAATATAGTCAATACCAGCGTTGGAAATGGTAATCAACAATCACATCATTAAAAAATGATATTATCATGAAAAATAAAATCAAAAA
>JBGCDT010000205.1:0-9912 GCA_045105695.1 Saprospiraceae bacterium
CCCGGAATCATGAATAAGGTATGATCCCAGCCCGCAGGTTTTGCGAGAGCCGGATAACTTCCGACCGGTATATCTTCCTGGTCCAGATTGGTATTTTGTAATTCATTGCAGTTGAGAACAGCTTGCTGGAATGAGCCACGACCGCTTGCATTGGTATTTACAACTGTATTAAAATTAAATCCAAAATCAGCGTTTGTAATATTATTGTTAACTGCTATGGATACTACGGACAAAGCTTCGACTGAAGCAGTTGTCAGACTTGCTATAGTAGCACTGGTAGTATTGGAATTAGCATCATCTTTTGCAGGATCACTTCCTCCTACTTCTGTGGTTGTATCGGTGGTACCATCTGATTTGAATGTCTGAACGGCTAAAGGAGCTGAACCTGCGAAATTTCTTACTCTGTTCGAACTAAGGGTATTATTGACGACACGTACCAGATACGTTGCTCCTACAATATCATCAAACTGATATTGACCATTAACATCTGTGGTAGTAAAAGCTAAGAATGCTCCGGTATTGTCATACAACTCCACCCGTACATTTTGCAGCGCAATGTCATTATTTGCCCATCCGCTTCCCTGTGCAGAAGTGTTTGCCATAGCATAATTTCGCCCTTCACCACCTCCGTAGTTGATGTCTTCAAAAACACGCCCAGAGATTGTAAAACAATTGTTAGAAAAAAGCGGATCATTGTAATGTAATGCCGTTGGGGCAGCATAGGTGATACTAGTTACCAGTCCGTTTGCGTCAATGGTAGGAACGCCGTTTCCTGCAGTTCCATCATCATCTGTATCAGAAATATTTTCTTCTTTGGCATCGAAGCAACCGTCGGCATCGGAATCTAGTTCGTATGGATCATTTGTACCGTCTGGAGCGGCTTCGCTATCTGCAATAGCATAATTCAGAACGTCGTTATCTGCGACGGTTTCCAACGCATCGAATAAACCATTTGTTCCGAAGGCTGAAGCTGCTCCATCTATCACACCATCTTCGTCAGTGTCCACAGCACTATGTCCGGCTTCATTTACATCAAAAAGGCCATCATTATCAGAATCCAAATCATACATACTGGCAATGCCGTCAGAGTCGACATCATCACATAAGGTAAATCCAACATTCGTTGCAAACCTCACCGGGCCGTCCAGATTGGATTCTGTGTAGTGGCCAATTTGAAATTGTAACTGGCTTACATAACCCGTGAACTCAATAAGTCCGGAACCATTGGTACTGGTGTTTTCTCTCGCAAGAATGGTATCTCCAACCAGTTCAAAGTCACCATCAGTGTATAACAGATTCATAGACGCCTCTGAAGTTTGATTAATTAAAGTCAAACTCCAGTCAGGAGATACTGTATTAGAACTGATACCTGAAAAATAAATGGTAGGATTTTCTACTACTCCGGGAAATGTGATTGTGAAAGTACCGTGATTATCAACCGTACGATCTGTGTTGATTTCCAACCACAGATAATTCTGAGAACCATTATAAGGTGCGGGAGGTCCTCCCGTAGAGTTACTAAGGTTAGGACCAGTTGCTGTATTAAACGTAATCCCGTTAATGAGATTAATATCATATTGGATGCCACTTGCCACAGAAGAGAACTGTGTAGCGTTGTAGGTACTTGCAGTATGTGTACCGTCCAGGGAGAAAGTACCATTACATTCATCTACATCCGGTATCCCGTCATTATCATCATCAATATCTACAATAGGATTAATATTATCATTATCTGTATCACAAGCTAGACTAACTGTGTTAGCGTTTTGCCAAAAGTTATTTGCCGGAGAAGCATAGGTAATGGAACTCACTAGGCCGTTCGCGTCTACGGAAGGCACTCCGGTACCAGCAATACCATCATTATCTGAGTCGGAAATATTTTCTTCTGTAGCATCAAGACAATCATCGGCATCGGAATCTAACTCGTAAGCATCATAAGTACCATCCGGCGTAGATTCACTATCCGATATTGAGTAATTAAGTGTTCCGTTGTCTGCCACCGTCTCTACGCCATCAAATAATCCATTGGTTCCAAAGGCCGCCGCTGCCCCATCAATAATTCCATCATCATTTGTATCTGCTTCCCCATGCCCCGCTTCGATTAGGTCGAAAATTCCGTCGTTGTCTGAATCCAAATCCAGAACATCAGCGATACCATCGGAGTCGGTATCCCTGGCTGGACAATAAGTTAGTTCATAAATCTGAAGGGTGACAAAGTTATTTTCTCCATCATTCTTTCCGGTCCTGATGGTCAAGCGATCAATAGCGTCTGGAATATTTACCAATACACTGTTAGACGGAGCGTTTCCTCCTGCCCCACTAATGTCAAAGGCTGTCTGTCCGATTACCGCTCCATTATTCAAATTAATATCGGATATTGTAAGAGGTACATTTTTTCCGGACAGTTCTGCGACTAAGTCCGCCCTGTCTTGATTGTCAAAACCAGCCAACTTAAACTCTAGGTTATAAACAGGCTCGCTAAAAACGAAAGTATAAACGGATACATCACCAGTTGCTGCATTTGTATTTCTGGATTGAACATTTATGTACTCTCCTACCACTCCACCATCAGTAGCATTATTGACACCTGATCCCCAAGTCGCTGTACCTAATAGTTCGTATGTAAAATCTACATCAACTCCGGCATAAGGATAAAGCCCGGTAATCGTTCCTGGGTTTGAAGTATTGTCGCTAAAAGTTTGTGCTAAATCGATGAAGGTCGCAGGACAAGACAATTCGTCAAGATCTGGAATACCATCGTTATCATCATCAATATCAATAGAAGCAGGTACGAAGTCATTATCTGTATCACAAACAAGACTGACCCTGTTGGGATTTTGCCAAAAATTATTTGTTGGTGAAGCATAGGTAATGGAAGTCACCAGACCATTTGCATCCACAGTAGGTACTCCTGTTCCAGCCAAACCATCGCTATCTGTATCAGAAATGCTTTCCTCATTGGCGTCATAACAGCCATCGCCGTCAGAGTCCAGTTCATAGGCATCGTAAGTGCCGTCTGGGGCAGTTTCGCTATCAGCAATGGAATAATCTAGGATACCATTATCAGCGGCTGTTTCAAGTGCATCGAATAGACCATTCGTCCCAAAAGAAGCAGGAGCACCATCTATGATTCCATCATCATTAGCATCAGCTTCACCATGTCCTGCTTCCACCAAATCAAATAAACCGTCATTATCAGAATCTAGGTCAAGTGCATTTATAATACCATCATTATCTGTATCACAGCGATCCAATAGGAAAATATCGGAGAGTTTTAGATCTCTTGCAAATGCAAGTTCCCCTTCCGTACCAGTAACCCCATAAGCCAGTTCTAGTTTATTGGTTCCATCAACTGTAGCAGTCACCCAATGATCAACATTTGAGTCGGTACTATTATCTTCATCCGTCCAGTCAGTTACCGTTCCGGTCGCTGCCGGATCAAGACCATAGTGACTATAGCCTCCTCCGGGGCCTCCTCCGTTTTGATAATTTAAGGATTGTAAATTTGCTCCAAAACTGACTTCAGCATTGTTTTGTATGCTGATGATTTCGGTCACATCACTTCCACCACGGGAATCAATATCTTTAAAAATAGTTTGCCCCTGAAACGTAATGATATTCGAAGTACCGGATTCTAATATTTCTAAAGAGAAAGTTACATAATCATCAACGCTGGCATTAAAGGGTCTAATCGAAATTTCTCCGTCTGAAGGGCTGTATTCAACACCGTTAGTTACATTATTAATAATGATTCGCCCGTCTAGTATAGTGCCATCTACTAATGTACCTACATTTTCAAAAGTTAGCGTATCATTAATGTAAATTGTTGTTGTAGAAGTAATAACACTTCCATTAAGGCGCGTAGTTGAACCTACTAAATCTAGATTAACATAGGACTGACATTCTTCCAAATCCGGGATACCGTCATTATCGTCATCCAAATCATTTTGGTCAACTATTCCGTCATTATCTGTATCTGGAGCTTCTCCATTGATAGCGGTAGCATAATGAAAAAAACTACCGGAGCCTCCTGCCGTCCATGACATAGTTATAGATGCCACTCCTGGCCTGGTACTTACATTGGCCCCAGCCATACCAAACAATTCCGTCTGAGCACCTACTGGTGTTGCATCCTGACCAGTTATAGACAGTACGTCAATAGCGAGTCTATTAGAAGAAGAGGGGAATGTTCGGCTACTAGTGCTTCCTGATCCAAAACCAGAACTTGATCCAATAAAAGGACTTACCTGATTGACATTATTATAGGTTAATGCCAACACTTTGTGTTCTGCTGCTGCATCTGGAATAGTAGCGATAACATCGAAGGTTCCAGTTGGTGGATTTACGAGATACCAAATTTCTGCCATTGCTCCGCTTCCATTTGAACCTCCTCCTTGACGAGTAAGACTCAAGCCATTGTAAGTAACGCTACTGGTAACTGAGGCTGCCCCGCTCCTACAGACCGTTACGATTAGGAGACCATTGGTCAGAGTTCCTGTCGTATGAGAAAGGGTGTAGGTCGTTCCGATACCGGAACCACTTGAGCTGTTGTCTAAGGTGATGAAAGAAGAGGCGGCGATGGCTGTCTCTTTGGAGTCAACATCTTCAGGAGCAGAATAAAAAAAGGAGAAAAAAGAATTGAAGTTATTTACTAAGCTACCCACCGAACCATAGCCCCAAATACTGAATAAGCCCAGACCAATAATAATGGAAAAGTAATTTGACCTGCGTAGCAAAGTCATCGCAATGGCATTGAGTTTACCCCTTTGCGAATTCCGAAGTGGATTAGTGTTATTCATTGTTTGTAAAGAGTCGCTCTTGTTCTTGGATAGAGTTACAATCATAACTCTACTACGATTCTATTAGCAATAACCTTACTAAAAGGGGCGAGGTAGGATCTGTGCTAATTCCATTTTTGTTTATTACAGATAAGGTTGAGTACAAATTTAAACAAATGTAATTTTTTAACAATATGTTATAATCAAAGACTATTCCACTCTTTCTACCAAAAACAAGAATTTCCTTTCCACTTTTCCATAAACAACAAAAGCCCAGCGTTTGCTGAGCTTTTGTACTATTTGAATAAATAACTTTTTCCTATTTCTGCTCCAGTTCTAAAACCATATAACTCCAAGGTTCCATGGTCATCTTAGTTCCTTTTGTCAGAGATGCGATGACAGTAGTTTCATCTTCCATTACATTTCTGTAATCTCCCTTGATGTTCTCACTATCTAATTCAACACTTTGCTTATCACCTGATAAATTTATGATAACCACCACTTTATCTCCTTCTTTCTCTCTATAGAAAGCATAGACCATTTCGTCTTTACCTGTTGGAATCTTTACCAGCTCTCCTCCGTGCTTACCATTCCAGAGCGCTTTATTTCTATGTTTTAACGAAAGTAGTTTCTTATAAAATCCAGCATATGGATAATCTCCCCAGTCAATCTCATCCTTTTCAAAAAACTTCAATTGTTTATTCATTGCCGACTCCTGTCCGGTGTAAATCAGGGGCATTCCATTGAAGGTGGCAGTGAGTACGGCAAAGGCTTTATGTCCAGGTCCCATGCGCTCCATCTCTGTACCGGCCCAAGAGTTTTCATCGTGGTTACTGGTGAATTGCATAGCGTAACCTTCAGGTGACCTCTTATTCATTTTAGCTAAAAGCGAATCAATGTCCGTTGCATTTTTTGTGTGTTCATCAGACTGTCCCCCTTCTACTTTATTTCCTTGTACCAACTTCGCAGCTTCCTTCTGATTGGCTCCTCTTGCTTTCGCAATGTCATTCAAAAGGTGGTGCATCTCCCAGGCATAGTCCATAATGAAAGAACCATTGTTTCTGAGCTCTGCTACTTCCGCTTCTGCTAACATAAACACAGGTTCTATGTCATACAAAGCATCCGAAGATTCTACCCAAAAATCTACGGGCACACCATGCGCTACATCTACTCGGAAGCCATCAATCCCTACGTCTTTGATCCAAAAGGCCAAGGCATCTATCATTCCTTTGCGCATTTCTTTATTGTCATAATTCAAATCTGCGACATCTGTCCAGCCCCAGGACTCCCCTGTATCGTAGTTAATAGGATCTGTAATTTTTCCATCCTTTCCTTTCGTGTACCAATCTGGGTGTTCCGTAATCCACTTGTTGTCCCATCCAGTATGATTAGGAACCCAGTCAATCAAGCAATACATTCCCGCATCGTGAATTACTTTTAGCATGTGTTTGAAATCATCCATCGTTCCGAAATCAGGATTAACATCTTTATAGTCATTCACTGCATAAGGACTTCCTAATCCTCCTTTTCTTTTCGTTTTACTAATTTCATGAATAGGCATAAACCAAAGGATATCCACTCCCATGTCTTTCAAGCGAGCAACATGCTTTTCAAAGGCTTTAAACGTTCCCTCAGAAGTATAGTGACGAAGATTTACTTCATAAATATTTGCGTTCTTGTGCCAGTCGGGAACACGAGGTTTGGTATAAGTTTCTTCGGCTGATTCAGTTTCCTTCTGATCGGCATTAGCTGTCTTTTCAGCGTTTTGTTTACAACCCAAAAAGATACCCAGCAATACAGCAATCAGTAAGAAAGTAGGTAACATGTTTTTTATTTGCATGATGTGATGTTATGGTTACGAATGGATAATAAGGTGGTTGCGGAGAACCACATTTTAGCTTTTGCAAAATTAGAAAAGTAATTGAATTTTATAGCAGTCCTTTACACCTGCTGTTCTATTTTTCATTGAGGAATTGCTGAAAAGTATCTACATACTCTCCTATCTGCCGACCATCTACTAGTGCATGATGCACGTGAATGGAAACAGGCATTTGTCTGCGACCATTTACTATAGTTACTTTACCAAAAGTGATTTTGGGAATACTTTCCTTTTTTGAAAAATGGCGTGCATGCGAAAGCGAAGTGAAGTTCAACCAAGGCAAAGAAGAGTAATGGATAACGTTGTGCCGCTCTGGACCTGTGTCTAGATTGACACTTGATCGAACCTTATTAATTTCAGCTAAAGCAGCTACTTCAAAAATATGGTAATCAGCATCATATGGAATATAGCCAAATCCAAAAGTTCCATCCTCTCGATCAATGGTCGTACCAGCATTAATAGATTCATATAGATAAACTTCATCGTTTTCTAACCTATAACAAAATGCTTCCGTAGCATTAACAGCTTTGATAGATTGATATAAATAGTAGATGAAGAAAGAGGTATTCAAAAGTTTAGCCTGCTCGTAAGCAGTCTGACAATCAACGTTCACACAAACCCCATAGAATGGCTCTTCAAAAGTATTGAAGAATTCATAATGTGCTTTTCGAGACCAAGTTTGAATGTCTATTTTTCGTTTCATAAACTGTTGCAAAGGAAGATTTTACAACAAAGGTAGGAATTACCGGACAGGTACAAAGTGCTGCGCAAAACGTGCGCCCTGTTGATCCAACTTGCGACGAATCTGTGGTGCATACAACCGAAATCCACAGGTGAGTTGCACACTCCAGTCGTTTACATTCATTTCAATATTTTCAGAATGAATATTTCTTTGACGATAATTAAAGCGGAGTGCCGCTACATATTTATCACCATTATAACCGGCACTGACATTGAAATTTGCAGCTGGAACGAATTGCCATTGTTGGAAAGCGTACTTCTCTTCGTCTAAATTATAACTGGTTTTTGTATGCGCTACTCCACCTGTTGCCATCGCAGATATAAAGGCACCATCTAAAAACACAAGGTTATAAGCATAACCGATTTCTATTCCATTTTGCAAAAAATTATACCCTGTAAAAGCATTGTTAGAGGCGCTGTTATTTTCAGGAATTAAGCTTTCGCTACTTAACCTTAAATACTCTGATCGCAAAGAACCCAGAAAGCTTCCACTACTTTTAAGCTGTCGTTGAGTAAACTGCATTGTAGAACGAAGCGAAAATTTATCATCCGAAAGTACATAGATTGGATTCACATAGAAATGCCACATCTTCATGTTACGATTGATGGGCTGATTGGTGATAATGTCTTGTCCTGCTTCTATATCTTGAAAGCCAGTTTTACGAATCGCACCGGCGTTCAGTAAAAAATGCTTTGGAAATAATTGTAACTGAAAGCCTAAAGAACGACCTTTTCTATTCGCGCTAAACAAACGAGTAGGCGCCATTACAGCCACCTGCCAATTTCCAAATCGAACCCGAGCACCTACACTCACTCCACCCTGTTCGAAGCCCAGATCACCATTTCGATGACCGCTAATGCCGATGTTACTTTGGCTATAGCGTATGGTACTTAGGGCTTGCAGTTCATTAGGGTAATTACGTATATACGAGGAGTCTGCCTGTGACCAAGATTGGTTCAATGCAACAAAAAAGAAAAATAAGAAAAGGGAAAAACTGGCTCTCATAGGTATTTACGTACTACTAAAATCTTACCAATTATATTAAGATTATTTTTAATTTGTAAAATGGGCTGAATTATTTGATTACCTAACGTTTCGGATTTTGGAAATATGATATTTTGGGGAGGTAAATTCTTGTGTGACGTGTATTTGTCTGAATAGGTCTGAAATCAGCATTATGCTAATTATGTATAGCAGACACTGTTTAGACTGATTAACTAGTTGTTAGTCACTTGATGAAGTTACGCCTTTAGATGATAGATGGTTGGGGAGGTTTGATCTTTTTTTACTCCCCCAACCATCGCCACAAAGCAGCAGCATGCAGAGCCTGCGGAATTTCATTCTTCAGCAACATCTCCCGAACCTCTTCTCTGGAAAACAAATGCACTGTGATCTCCTCCGTCTCCTCCAACTGCTGCTCCTGAATTTTTTCCAAACCCGTCGCTAAAAAAATATAACTCAGATTACTATGCGTCCCGGGATTAGCGCACAAAGTCATATACGCTTCCCACTCCCCTGCTCCATAGCCAGTCTCTTCCAACATTTCGCGTTTAGCGGAAGCCAATGGATTTTTATCTTCAGGATCACAAACACCTGCGCATAGTTCATAGGAGATTTCACCTAGCCCGTGGCGATACTGACGAACCATGATAATCTGACCAGCTTTGGTCAATCCCAAAACAATAATCCACTTAGGATAGTCCAGCACATAATAGTCATTGAGGATATGGCCGGAAGGTAACTGCACCTTTTCGCGGCGTACTTTGAACCAGGGTTCGTCAAAGATTTTTTCAGATTGGAGAACAGTCCATTTCATGGTGAGCCTTTGGTCTTTTGTAATTGGTCTTTCGTCTGCAAAATCGCAGCTCGAAGGTACTAAGACAAAGACTATTTCTAAAGACCAATATTACCAAAGACTTTCAAATTAGTTCGTTCGGCAACCATTTCTGCTACCTCGAAATCTATTTCTGAAACCAACTAAGCCGTTGTCCAGAAAATTATAAGAAATGGTCAGACCGACCATGAAGTATAAATCGTTGTTATCAGGATTGCCTCGGGGATCACCTACCTGCGGTGCATTCTCACCTGTTGATCGGTTTGCCAAAGCAACTGCCAATTCTCCAGACAACTCACTTTCACTTACGTAAACCGTACTGACATCATCCATATAATCTGTAAACGTATAACGCACTCCAGCCTCAAGGCCAATGTTCCAAGTGTCATTTATGGCATATTTTACACCCAAACCGACAGGTATCGCAAACTGGAAAGTTCCGTAGCTCTCTCCTTCTGTTTCTAAAGAACTGAGTTCGACAGTCTCCTCTTGATACTCTGTTTTTGGATTGAATTTGAAACCTGCTATTCCGGCAAAGACATAAGGCGAAAAAGGTTTGTACAAGCCATAAGGTTGATAACCGAGGATGTTGAACTCCCCAGTCAAGGCCACTTCAGTTACATTGGATTTGAAACTTAGATTTCGGATTTGCTGCGCGGCATCATTTGATCGGCTGTCG
>JBGCDT010000206.1:0-6826 GCA_045105695.1 Saprospiraceae bacterium
ATAGGACTCAATAAGCGCTGCCCACTTTTGTAAGTCGGGAAGCCAAGTGATAGAACCATAAGAAGTGAATATAATATCGAATTGTTGATCGCCTAAGTTTTCCTTTAGATCATAGACATTAGATTTTACAAATTGAGCATCAAGGCCTAGTTGGTCATTTAATTTTTTCGCTGAATTTATCGCTTCTCCAGATAAATCAATCCCAGTTACTTTAGCCCCCATTCTGGCAAAGGATAGACTATCCTGACCAAAATGACATTGTAGATGAAGCATTGATTTTCCTTTGATAAAATCTTCAGGAAGATCATCTAACTCTGGTTTTCTCAAACTTGTATTTCCAGCTAAAAATCCCTTCATATCATAGAACTCAGCTTTTAGATGAATGGGTGTTTTTTGATCCCAGAGTTTTTCATTTGAGTCGAAGTAGTCTTTCATATTTGGTCTTTTGAAAGTAAAACAATAACATTGCGAAGATAAGATTTCTTAAAAAAACACTTCATTCCATGAATCCGTTCCATTACGCTTTTAAAGTGAAAGACATTGCATCAACGAGAAAATTTTATGTCGAACTACTAGGTTGCATCGAAGGTCGGTCAACCGAACATTGGGTAGATTTCAACTTTTTTGGTCATCAGCTTTCTGCTCATGTCAGCGAAAATTTGCCAGAGGCTGACTACTGTGGAAAGGTAGATGGGGTGAAAGTTCCCATTCCTCATTTTGGATGTATTGTTTCCAAAGATCAGTTCGAACTCATTGAGCAGCAATTGACTGATGCACAAATTAAGTTCATAGTGAAACCCCAAGTGAGATACGAAGGAAAGAAAGGCGAACAACAAACTATGTTCGTATTCGATTACAGCGGTAACCCAATAGAATTCAAATCATTTACGAATAAGGAAGAAATATTTGAGTGATCTCTAAGCTTCTGCTTTTGGCGTATTAAAATTCATGAATGGGTAGCCCTGAGGACCTCCAGCTTCAGTGATCTTGCCATGCTGAGCTTCATATTTTTCAACATTATCTGCTAAGGCTCTTAATAGTTTCTTAGCATGTTGAGGAGTCAATACAATTCTAGATTTAACCTTTGCCTTTGGAACGTTAGGCATCAGTCGTATGAAATCTACAACGAACTCTGAAGTAGAATGAGATATGATTGCTAAGTTAGAATAGATACCTTCTGCGACCTCTTCTGGTAATTCTATATTCAGCTTATTTTGATTGTCTTTTTGATCTGCCATGATAATTTTTTTTATTGTCTATCAAGTAATTGAACGCAATGTACTGCAAAAGGTTTGGTTCTAAAAATCTTAGAAACTAGCAAATTGAAATTATAACTAAAACAATCACTCCTTAGTGTTTGTCAAATAATACACTACACTTCAAGCTATTTTTGAAATATCATTTTGCAGATCTATTAAATATGAAATAAAGCAGCGATTTTTGCTGAAAAGGCGTTATATAAGGGAACAATCAACCTAACAAGACTGTTGTTATTATACAACATTTCAAATTCTGATTTTATAATCCCGTAAACGTAAACACTATGTTAGGTAACTTAATTATTTTGACCATCTTGCTGGTGATCATAAAAACATTGGCGAATCGATTGACAGATTAATTTTTATTCAAGCGTACTTTAATAAGTTATGAATCCCGGTACTACGCCCACTTCAAACTCAGATGTGAGGTCTCCCATTTGGTTGAAAAACAATAGCTGTCCCTCCACTTGAAAATTCTTTGAATCCATTCCAATCACTAGGTTGTTTTGTGGATCGAAACTCAATGCTGTTACTGGGGTGTCCGAAAAAGGTGCTAAGGAAAGTGCATTCTGATCAATCTTATGAGTGTATACTTTCTGATTCAATCCATTGATATAATACAATGTAGTTTTACTGTTATCAATCACAAGATCTCTTGATCCTAAGGGAACCGTTATTGATAAAACCACTTCATCATTTACAATCTTAGCTAAAGTCCCTGGCTTGGAATCTGAAAAAGTTTCCAAGCCTTTAGCCAATACCCAAAGAGCACCTTCTGCATCTAATTGCAAACTCTGTGGACTAATCCCCACAGGAATGGTATAGACAATTTGATCTGTTGTAATATCAATTTTTGTAATAACAGAATCCAAAAAGAAACCACCGGTGTGGGTGACATAAACATGATTTCCTCTTTTTAACATTCGTTCTGCGCCGCCTGGTGTATTTATCTCTCCCGTAATTGTATTGTTATCTAAATTGAAAACCTGAATACTTCCAGAACTACCGTTGGAGCCCCATTGACTAACGTAGGCTTTGCTATTGTTTAATGGAAGCATGAATCTGGGCAAGTCAAAGCCTGAAACTTCTGTAACCTTCTCCATAGACTCTGACTCTACTAATGTTAGTGAACCTGAAGAATTTCCAACAATATATGCACGGTTTCCTACTGTAGTCATACTACTGAGAATACCATTCAATGGTAATTCATTTTTACTAGCAAAAATATCATTGGCAACTTCTTCTCGATCTTTATCATAAAAACTAATCGTTCCATCGGTGCCATTCGAGATGCCTTGGTTGACGATGAATAAACCATTTTGAAAAGTATTGATAGTATCAGCCTCGTCATCATTGTCATTGGCGCCACAGCTCATTACAGAGAAAAGAGCGAATATTCCAAGGTGTATTAGAATAATTAAATTTGCTTTGTTCATGGAAATATAGATTAATAACTAAATTGTAAAATTACGTCATTCAGCTGTAAACTCCTATATGAA
This sequence comes from Saprospiraceae bacterium, assembly GCA_045105695.1. GTDB lineage: Bacteria > Bacteroidota > Bacteroidia > Chitinophagales > Saprospiraceae > CALGLS01. Next base: position 2,759 of record JBGCDT010000206.1, read on the forward strand.
AACAGGCAATTGTCTGCCAATGTAGAATCCAATTTTTTGTCTACATTTGTTATAAAACTAACCACTGAACAACAACGAAAAATTAACTTCAGAATCTGCCTTGAAAAAAGTCCTGACCATAACGACCAAAGGGAGAGTAGCTTATGACTTTTCAAGGGGCGTAAAGATTCTGAAATTATTTTTTGTGTAATACTATTTTTTGAATAAAAATAATACTGTGAAAAAGACAGCTAAAGAACTACAGAAAACTTTGAAAGAGCAACAAGAGTTAAATCGTGTGTTGCGTTACATCGCCGATTTAGATAAACAAATAGAAGGGGCTAGTAATAAGCTTGGAGAACTGACACTGAAACAAGCTGAGGAATTTGAAGACGTTCGTAAATTAGAGCAGACCAGCCTCAAGTCAATGTTCTATAAAGTACTTGGAAGCAAAGAGCAACAAATAGAAAAAGAAAGACAAGAGTATTTACAAGTCGCTCTAGAATATGATGAAGCTAAAAAAACACTGGAGCTATTGAAATATGAACGTAGTGTTTTAGAGAAAAAATTGACGGATGCTAAAGTATTGGAAAACAAAGTAGCGAAATTGAAAAAACAGAGAGAAAAGGAGCTGATGAAAAGTAACTCTTTGGCAGGACAGCGACTGGTACAAATTGTAGAAGGCCAAGACGAATTGCAAGGAATAAACACACAAATAGGAGAAGCTATCATAGCCGGTCAGCAGGCTTACAACGCACTAAATCAAATCATAACTTTGCTTCGCCGCTCCAACAACTGGGGGCACTGGGGGCAGCCTGGTCGTCAATTCAACCCAGCGCGATATAATCGACATAGTAATATTGATCGTGCGAAAAGTCAGGCTTACCAAGCACAGCAACTCCTTCGACGTTTTGAGATGGAGCTAAATGATGTCTATAGAAAACAAAACTATCAATTGAAATTTGAACTGGGTTCGTTTAATAACTTTATTCATATGTTATTTGACAACTTGATTTCTGACTGGATCGTTCAGCAAAAGATACACAACGCTGTTTCCAGTGTTGCGGCAGTACGTGATCGGGTCAAGCGTTTGCTGGGAACTCTGGAAGCGGATAACCGTCGTTCGTCAGAAGATTTTAAACGATTGGATCGAGAGCGAGAGAAATTGGTTTTAGGGAAATAACTCGTCAGGAAATTCTGAAAATTGTAAGATGAACTTTTTCAGCAATCTCGATGCAAACCTCTCCACTATTTATCATTGCTACTAGACCAGTGGTCAGCCGCCAGACTCTAGGGAACTCGGCTTTATTTATTTTAGTGTGTAACGTTAAGAAATAAATATAGCCTTGGCCTTTTGTTTCTTTTGGGCATTCCGAGAAGCTGTCAATCCTTATTGGCCAAACCAAAATAAAATAGAGAAAATGATAAGCGTATCATCCCTGTAAAATTGGGAATAGATTGGAAAATCAAAGTGCTAGGCCAGAATACTTCAAGCTCTTAGTCAGTTTTTAAAAACTTTAATGTGGTTGATTGGCTAGGAAACACCCTAGCCCTAAAGATCACCTCATCAAAGTCACATCCCCTTTATATCGTTTTACCACCCCGTCTACAAATTCCACTTCCAATATATAAGCAAAAACGCCAGGATTCATAAACTCACCTTTTAGCCTCCCGTCCCAGCCACCTCTCGGATCATTTAATTCAAAGTCATTGGCTTCATGGACCAACTCTCCCCAGCGGTCGAAAACACGGAAGTAAGTAAAACGCCTCGCAGAGATATCTCCGAAAGGGAAGAAGATATCGTTATTGCCATCGCCGTTAGGAGAGAAGGCATTAGGGATGTAAATGTTCCTTGGTTTTTCAACATTGATACGCATGGTATCTCTAAGTGTACACCCTGTTATGGAATCTACGGAAGTGACTACAAAGTCGGCAGTTCGGAGCGGTTGACCAAAAGGCTGAATACAATTGAGGCAGTTGACATATTCTTCAGAAGTCCAGTTTACGATTTGGTTGATCTCAGGAAATGCAAAACCGTCGATCTTTACACTGTCTCCTAAGTCTATGGTTTTGTCTTCTCCGGCAGAAAGAAAAGTCTCTGCGGGTTCATAGACAAATACATCAATGCTCGTCTCACAATCATTCGCATCCACAGTTGATACCTCATAATCACCTCCATCCAAGTTATTGAAAATTGTATTTGGAAGAAGTGTGTCTGCGTTTAAGCTGTACAAATACGGAGGAGTACCTCCCGCTATGCTATCAATTGTTATCGATCCATTAGCATCTCCAAAGCAGGAAACGTTTTCATTGTTGACTACAAAAGTCAAAGGCTCTGGTTCCGTAACAGTGAAATCATCTACGAATATACAATCGTTTTCATCTGTAATGGTAACCTGATAATTCCCTGAAGGAATAGATAACTGATCGCCTGTTGTCACTCCATTCGACCAAGTAAATTCAAAATTATTTACGGACGTAGGATTTATTGGAGTTAAAGCTCCGGTACTATCTTCATAGCAGTCCACGTTCGTAATTTCATAATTTACAATTGGTAAAGAAGTAAAACTAATATAGATACTATCACTGTCTACACAACCATCGACATCTGCTAGCGCCCAATACAATCCTTCAGCATTAACGGAATATTGGTTTGTAGTAGAACCATCTTGCCAACTGTAAGAAACCCCGCTTGTTACAAAAGTTGGAATCAGATTTAGACTTTCTCCATCGCAAAGTGAAGTGTCTGCTGCGAGTGTGATTTCAGGAGTTAAGCTAAATGTAATTGTAATGTTATCAATTGTTTCACAACCCAAATCGTTTGTGATGGTGACAAAATAGTCCCCAGTGTTTTGTACTTCTAGAATTGGATTAGTTGAACCAGAACTCCATTCGTAAGAAGCAGCACCTGTCGTACTCGCATCTAAGAATAGGCTCTGCACATCACAAGCACTTTGATCATCTCCCAAGTCCAGCGGAAGTGGGGGAGAGAAGACGGCTAAAAATTCATCAGTAGCAACACAGCCATTTAGATTTACTTCTACAACGTAAGTCCCCGTCTCGGTTATATTGAACTGCGCATCAGTACTTCCATCTTGCCAACTGTAAGTAGCTCCGGCAGTAGTTACGTCTAAAAGCCATTCGTCTCCTTCACATAATGTTTGGTCTGGCCCCAAGTCAATTAATGGCGTATTTGTAAACATCAATTCAATGGTATCTGAAACAAAGCAGCCCACGTCATCGAAGAGCGTCACGGTATACTGGCCACTATTCGTTGTGGAAATTGTAGAGGTTGACTCACCAGTACTCCATTGATAGGTGGCTGCTAAAGTGTTACTGGCATCCAATTCAAAGGAGGGTACATCACAAAAGGACTGGTCATTACCTAGATCTATTTCTATCTCTGAAGAAGAATCCACTAAAAAGGAATCTCTTCTGACACAACCTGTTACACTTACATCTACCCAGTATATGCCAGGATCGTTCACTTGGTAAGTCGCTCCACTGGTTCCATCCTGCCAAAGGTAAGTCGCATTGGCAACAGAGGCATCTAAAAATAGATTTACATCTCCAGGGCAAAATACAGTATCTGTCAGGGTAGAACTATTGTTCAAAACATCAATTTGTAAATAAAAGGTATCAATGGCATTGCAGGTATTAGGGGCATTGACAACTTGCATGACCTGATAGGTTCCCTCCTCCGTAAAGGTGTAGGTTGGGTTTTCTTCCGTACTGGTATCACCAGTCCCGAAATCCCAAAAGAACGTTTCTGCATCTGAGCCGGTATATTGAAAATCAATGGTCAATGGTAAACAACCACTAGTAGAAGGCGAAGCAAAAGCTGCAGCTGTAATGGTCTCAATTTCGAAATCTATTTTAAAAACACCAATGGAACAGTTGGGACTATTGACCTGAGAGTAAGCATTGGCTAATGTTTCCATTACGTTGACTGGTTCGCAAGAACAAACTGCTTGATAGACAATTCCAGCTTTATCAAAACGACTGGTACCTCCGTCTACGTGATTGGAATTGATATAGTAAGTTGCAAAATCTAGATCTTCTGCATCAGGTGTTAGCTTAGCTAAATAG
>JBGCDT010000207.1:0-2603 GCA_045105695.1 Saprospiraceae bacterium
TTGCAAAAATATAAAAAAAAATCCGTTAAAACCAAATTTTAAGATAGCTTTGATGGGTTTATTTTTAAACTTATGTGTTGAAACAATGATTATTTTCCATAAAATCAGTGATTTAGAAAAAGAACTGGCCGAACTGCGCCGGAAAGGGTTGAGTACGTGTTTTGTCCCTACGATGGGGGCTCTGCACCAAGGACACATGTCTTTAGTCGAAAAAGCAAAATCTGTAGCTGACTTGGTGGTATGTTCTATTTTTGTCAATCCAGCCCAATTTAATGAAGAGTCAGATTTAGATAAGTATCCAAGAACCATTGGAGCAGATTTAAAATTATTGGATCAGGAAGGGTGCCATATTGTTTTTATTCCTGAGGCAAAAGACATTTATGCGAAAAATGAATTTTCTTCCTTGCAAGCAGATTATGGTTCTTTAACCTCCACGTTGGAAGGAGAAAAAAGGCCCGGTCATTTCGATGGAGTAGCGACTGTAGTGAATCGACTTTTTGAAATAATTCAGCCTAATAAAGCTTGTTTTGGATTAAAAGATTTTCAACAGATATCTATCATTAGAGCCATGGTGAAAGAACGACGGCTTCCTATAGAAATCATAGGCTGTGAGATTGTCCGTGAGCCTTCAGGTTTAGCCATGAGTTCTAGAAATTCACTGTTGAAAAAAGAAGATCTTGAGCATGCAGCTATTATCCATAAATCCATGAATTGGATCAGTCAAAATATGGAAAAAGAATCCTTTGGTAAACTTAGAGAAAAAGCTATTTTGAACATTGAAAAAGCAGGGCTTTTAAAAACGGAATATTTAGAGTTTGTTGACCCAGATACTTTTGATAAGAAAGATGTTTCTAAAAGTGAAAAGCCTGTGGTTGTGCTTTTTGCTGGTTGGATTTCAGGTGTGCGATTAATTGACAACATCCTTGTGCAAGATTAATAATCCTTGTTAAATTTAGAATTAAAGAGCGAAAAGGATTAACTTTGCATTAAATATTTACAACATGTTAGCAGCAATATTACTTGGTATGATAGGCCCTACACAAATCGTTTTGATTGTAGTGTTAGTGCTTGTACTCTTTGGAGGTAAAAAAATTCCTGAATTGATGAAAGGTCTTGGAAAGGGAATGAAAGAATTCAAAGACGCCACAAAAGAAGACAACAAAGAGGTTAATGATTAAACACCGTTAATACTTTTTTTATAGAAATTGCAAATAGAAAACCCGTGTTGGGTGTTATTTATTTGCAATTTTTGTTTGTATGAAGTTCTATAATTTGTACTAATTTTTCATATTTGGGGTTGTTATAATTGAACCCCCAAAGAGATATAGATTCGAAAATGAATAAAAATCATCTTTTTTCTTTACTGATTTTATGCTCCATTTGGAGTGTGCAAAAATCTACAATTGCCCAAGAACCGGTTATAGATTCTGTCGTGGTGGATACGATTCGCATGGCCGACAATCCTATGGTGGCAAGATTAGACAGTATGCTGCAATGGACTTATAAAGACCATTTTTGTTTTACAACGGATACAGCAGTGCTGAATTTTTGCAACTTTGATGCTGGAGAATGTCCTGAATATTCCGATGATGTTATGGAGCAACGCATGAAGTTTATCGACAACATGACTCCAATGGATTTGGATTACAATAGGGTGGTTCAACAATTCATCAACATGTATACCCAAAGAAGAAAAAGGACGAGTTCTAGGATGCTGGGGATGTCACATAAATTCTTTCCTATATTCGAAGAAATGCTCGATAAGCATAACCTTCCTCTTGAATTAAAATATTTAGCCATTATCGAATCGGCACTAAATCCAGCGGCAAAATCACCCGCAGGTGCTGCTGGTTTATGGCAGTTTATGATTGGTACAGGAAGAGAATATGGTTTGGAAGTTAATTCTTACATAGATGAGCGTTTGGATCCTCATAAGAGTACGGAAGCAGCTTGCCTTTATTTGAAATATCTTCATGGTTTATACGACGATTGGAATTTAGCTTTGGCCGCATATAACTCAGGACCAGGAAATGTAAACAAGGCAATTAGAAGAGCTGGAGGAGCAAAAAACTTTTGGGCAATCAGAGCTTATTTACCCAAAGAAACAAATGGATATGTGCCGGCTTTTATAGCAGTGAATTATGTAATGAACTATGCAGGTGAGCACAACTTGTATCCTATCGAGCCAGACTTTAGCTTCTTCGATTTGGATACCATAGTAATCAATAAAGAACTTCGTTTTGATCAAATAGCTGCCTTTACAGATCTTACCGTAGAAGAAATTGCATATTTTAATCCGTGCTATACCAAAGGGTATATTCCAGCGAATGGATCGAGTCAGAATTTATATTTGACTGTTGAAGCCGTAGGTGATTTTATTGCTAATGAGTCTAAAGTTTACGATTATAAAAAAGAAACTAAACCTACCTATGATCCTAAAAAAGAATACGCTCAAAAAGAAACCACTGGTAAGAAAGGACAAAATCAAATCACTTACAAGGTAAGGTCTGGAGATGTACTTGGAGTAATTGCTGAAAACCATAACGTTGGTATTTCTGATTTGAGAAGATGGAATAGTATAAGAGGAAATAAAATATACCCGG
>JBGCDT010000208.1:0-3455 GCA_045105695.1 Saprospiraceae bacterium
GTTTTTATAATCAAAAGAATAATTCCCAACCTGAAAAACAGATTGCGTACTAGGACCAGAGATTTTACTACGCCGCAAAAAGATTTCTATTTTCAAAATCAATTCCTCAATACTAAATGGCTTAGTCAGATAATCATCCCCACCGAGCTTCAGCCCATGAATCCGATCTTCCTTCAACGAACGAGCCGTCAGAAAAATAATAGGAACCTGTGAGTCCGTCTTCCGAATCGTTTCCGCAATGGTAAATCCATCGACCTCCGGCAACATCACATCCAGGATGCAAAGGTCAAAAGTCTGTTCTTTAATAACATCCAGCGCTTGCTGCCCATCCGAGCAATAAGTAATCTGATATCCCTGCAATTCGAGATTGTCACGGGTGACGAAGCTCAGGCTCTCGTCGTCTTCAACGTATAGTAGGTGTGCTTTCATGATTTTTTTTAAGAAGGTTGATAAGGCGGATAGGGTAGATGGGGTTGATAAGGCTTCCCTGAAATCGCGATATTTTTCATTGAATTTTTCATTGAATTTTTATTTTTATTTGTTCAAGTTTCATCCACCTCATCCACCTCATCCACCTTTCCCTCTACGTCAAAACAATCCGCACCTCCGTCCCTTCATTCAGCTGACTATCCAATTGCAAACGCCAGCCATGCGCGTCACAAACATTTTTTACATAATAAAGACCAAGGCCAAAACCTTTCACATTGTGGACGTTGCCCGTGGGGACACGGAAGAACTTCGTTAGGATTTTCTGTTGATATTCTTTCTTGATTCCAATGCCTTTATCAATGATGCTTAGGCAAAGATGATTGTCTACGTTTTCTGTTTTTATGACGATGTCAGGAGTGTTTCTGTTGTATTTGATGGCGTTGTCTAACAAGTTGTGCACGATGTTAGTCAGATGTAGTTTATCAGCAAGAACGACTGGGTGGTCGGCGTCTAATTGTGTTTTTAATTGTCCTTGGTATTCGCTGACAACGACTTGTGTACTATCGAGAATTGGCTCTAGGATTTTGTGTAGGTTGGCGTCTTCTTTATTTAGTTTGAAACTTTCCCGTTCTATTTTAGCCAATTGCAAAACCTTTTCTACTTGATCGTTGAGGCGCTCATTTTGTTCCTTCATAATCTGAGCATAGCGAAACAAACGCTGATCTTTTTTTATCATTGGATTATTTAGAAAAACATCAGAGGATATCTTTAGGGTAGAAATGGGTGTTTTAAACTCATGCGTCATATTATTAATAAAATCTTTTTGCATTTCTGATAAACGTTGCTGACGTAGAATGACAAACACAGAATACATGAAAAATAGTACAGTCAATAATAATATTACAGAAATGAAAACCGTGATCTGCATCTTACCGACCAAAAATCCAGAACGGTCTGGAAATTTTACGCCGAAGTAATAAGTCAGATCTTTATAAGTTGGAAGCTTTCCGAGTTCGACACTACTTTTTTCTTCTCCTATATTTCTAATATAACGACCATAAACCATTTCGTTGCTGGAGCAATCGTGAATAGCGTATTCATAATTTATGGCCATCCCTAATTCTTGAAATTCATCCCTCAGATAATACTCCAATTCATTCGCATCGATTTCTGTTTCTAGATTTACGATGTAATAATTAGAACTCTCTTTTGTGATGACATCTTTAGGTAAGGTTCCCCCTTTTAATTCTACCAGCGACTTTGCTACATTCAATAAAACCAGATGTACCTTCTGCTCAAATTCCTCCTGATTCATATCCCAGGTCGTCATCACCCAATAGGTCTGAATAGCAATAATACCCATGATCGAAATGGCTCCGAGTAAGATTACTTTTCTAATGGTACTGGTATTCATAGGTCTCTAAACGACGGATTAAGATTAATGTTTTTTATTTAAACTAGTTGATCATATTCCAAAAGTAATCCCTTTTAAATCATTAACAAATTGGTTAACAACGCATTAACAATTCTTGCAGGCTCATTAACAGCGGTCCGAGAAAATGCCGCTTACATTTGTATCATCAGTTATTAATGTTGCAACGATTTACTGCTGATACATCATTTGTACCCAAAAGATAATTCTGGGTATACATTTTCTAACTACTTAAAAAATCTCGATTATGAAAATTTTATCATTTCTAAGCCTACTTTTATTATTCACACTTTCGGTAAATGCCCAACAACCAATTGCCAAAACAGTTTCTTTATCAAATGCAGAAACAGCCGCACTCAGCTGGGATCAAACAACTAATGAACTTGGAACTATTTCCCAAAACGTTCCTAAAACAGCGGAGTTTGTATTAACCAATAATAGTAATGAAGCCATTATTATTACGAATGTAAAATCAGCTTGTGGTTGTACCGTGCCTGCTTACCAGAAGGAGCCATTAGCACCTGGAACCAGCACTACCATCAAGGCAACTTACAACGCAAAGAAGGTTGGTAATTTTCAAAAGACCATTAAAGTTTATACTTCAGCTAGTGACAAGGCGATTCCGCTTACGCTAAAAGGAAAGGTAGCGAAAGCTATTGCTTTGTCAACTGACTCTGAGTAGCCATTTTGAATTGCTTTTGAAGCAAAGACGATTTTAGATTTTGATTAATGCTGTTTACCTTGGCAGGAAGCTTTCCTGTCGGCGTAAGCAGTTTTTTATTTGATGTTCCATCGGAACAATCTGTCTATAGCACCATAATATGGTGCGTTGATGCGTTCCGTAGGAACAGCCTATAAAACACCTATCGGACATTTTTTCTCGTTCCTTCTTTGTACATTTGGCAAATTAGAACACCATAAATTAATACAATGAAGAATTTATTAAGCCTATTCTTTTTCCTGAGCGCATTGATGATTATCAGTTGCGGTAAAGATGACGAAACAGATGGATCAAACTGCGAGACAACTGATCTCACGTACAACGGAGAAATAAAAAATATCCTCAACACTAATTGTGCTCTTTCAGGTTGCCACAGTGAAGACCAAGCAACTACACAAGGAGCGATGCACGATTATGCAGCTGCAAAAGCTTTTGTTGATTTCGGTCGAGTAGTCGGAGCCATCAACCACAATGAAGGATTTAAACCGATGCCTTTTCCTACCGGTACAGATAAACTATCAGATTGTAATATTGATAAAATCGAAGCTTGGATAGCTGATGGCGCACCAGAAGAATAAATATCACTTAGCTAAAAATCCGCTCTGGAATTAAAGATCAGAGCGGATTTTCTATTTGTAGGCATTTCTAAAAATCGCCGATAGCCGAGTAAATCTAATTATGAAAATCCTTCACGTCTCTTCTGCGAAAAGTTGGCGAGGTGGCGAACAACAGATCGCTTACCTCTTAGAAGAGTTGAACTCAAAAGGAATTTCGCAACAAGTTTTTTGCCCGGTGAATGTTCCACTAGCTGGTTTTTGTGAGAAAAATAACATTACGTACACGTCTTACGAAAAACGGTTTTCTGTAAACCCA
>JBGCDT010000209.1:0-31629 GCA_045105695.1 Saprospiraceae bacterium
ATTCTGAATCCAGCCTTCACCATGTTGATGCAAAACAAAGGATTGCTGAAGATCATCTATGATTTAGATCCTGACAATAAATATTTATTGAAATCGACTTTTTCTCCAACTTCTTTTGCAGATAATAAGTTTGTAAAAAAACCATTCATCGGTCGCATGGGAGAAAACATCACCATGTACGATGGCAGTGAGACTCCAGTCTACGAAACAGAAGGAGACTACGGTACTGCACCTTGTGTCTACCAAGAATTGACCAGATTGAATTTCGATTACGAAGGCTACCGCTACCAACCTTCTGTCTTTTGGACGGAAGGACCTTCAGCACTTTGCTTCCGCAGACAAGATGATTTAATAGTGGACGATGATGCGGAATACATCAGTCATGTGGTTGGATTACAGCCGTAGTAAAGCAATTGACAAAACTTAAGATTGTCTTAAAATCGTGACTTCACAGGACCTGATTAGTCCTACAAATGAAAACAACAAGAACCAGGTATTTTTAACTGGAAATGAAAAAATGATCAAAATCTTGGTTATAGAACTAGATAAAAATTATTTTTGTGCTTGTATTTGTAAACCATATTAACTTAAGTCATTGATTATCAATGCTTAGTAAGTATTAAAGAGAAATTATTATGTCAAACATCTCAGAAAGAGTAACGAAAATCATCATCGACAAGCTAGGTGTGGAGGCTTCAGAGGTAACAACAGAAGCATCTTTCACTAACGATCTAGGTGCAGATTCACTGGATACAGTGGAGCTTATCATGGAATTTGAAAAGGAATTTGATATTTCTATTCCAGACGAACAAGCTGAAAATATTCAGACTGTCGGACAGGCAGTTACTTACCTCGAATCTCAGGTTCAGGCGTAAGCGAACTGTATAGCAAACTGTCTTCGTGACGGTTGATTTTTTCCCAATCCACCAATCGGAATTTTCTGATTGGTGGATTTTTGCTTTGTGAAAATGTTTTTTAGCGTTGCGTGGTATTATTGTTTTTCATATTACCGCAGCTACGCTGCTATAAATATTTTCGTGGCGATGCCACTACCAAGAGAGGCGCTGCGCTGCAGCTGGTCTGACGACCTCTTTTCACTCCATTCTACAAAAAAACCGATTTCTCACAGAAGGTTTTTATATTTGCCAATCTAATCCCATTTGATCTTAGTGATGGAAGCATGAATCTCTCAAAAGGGAGACCTGAAAAAGCTCCGTCAAACTATTTAAGCTTAAAAAAACCTATGCTTTAGCGCAACGTCTTTTTGCTGTTTGGCAGTGAAAATGCGTTCTGCGAAAGCACACAATACCACACTTCGTATGAAAAGAGTTGTCGTTACTGGAATCGGATCACTTACACCTATCGGAACCAATACTAAAGAATATTTACAGGGCTTGCAGGAAGGAAAAAGTGGAGCGGGGCCTATCACTAGATTCGATGCTACACAGTTTAAAACACAGTTTGCCTGCGAACTAAAAGATTTTGTAGTCAACGATAGAATGGACCGAAGAGAAGCGCGACGAATTGACCCTTTCTCTCAGTATGCAATGGTAGCTGCGGATGAAGCTTTTCAAGACTCTGGTTTGGATGTAGAAAAAATCGACCTCGATACAGCAGGTGTGATCTGGGGGTCTGGGATCGGAGGTTTCCGTTCCTTGGAAAAAGAGATTGAAGATTTTGCCACTGGAAATGGTATTCCACGCTACAATCCTTTTTTGATTCCTAAATTGATATCTGATATTGCCGCTGGGCATATTTCTATAAAGTACGGATTCAGAGGTATTAACTATGCAACGGTTTCTGCCTGTGCTTCTTCTTCACATGCGATTTCCAATTCCATTGATTACATCAGAATGGGAAAAGCGACAATCATGATTACAGGTGGATCAGAAGCTGCTGTGACTAAAGCAGGTGTTGGTGGTTTCAATGCCATGAAAGCTTTGTCTACTCGCAACGATGATATGCTTACCGCCTCTCGTCCTTTCGATAAAGATCGCGATGGTTTTGTGCTTGGAGAAGGAGCGGGTGCGTTGATTCTGGAAGAGTACGAACATGCCAAGGCTCGTGGTGCAAAAATCTATGCAGAGTTGATGGGGAGTGGAATGACTGCGGATGCACATCACATTACAGCACCACACCCAGAAGGGCTTGGCGCAACAAACGTAATGAAGGCTGCACTTAAGGATGCAAATATGAACCTTGAAGAGATAGATTACGTAAACGTGCATGGAACCTCCACCCCACTGGGTGATATTGCAGAGACGAAAGCGATCCTGCAAGTTTTCGGAGAGCATGCCTACAAGCTAAATATCAGTTCTACAAAGTCCATGACTGGACACTTACTAGGAGCTGCCGGAGCCATAGAGGCGATAGCGGGAATCATGGCCATCAATCATAAATTTGTGCCGCCGACGATCAACCATTTTACAGACGATCCGGATATTGATTCTAAACTGAATTTAACCTTCAACACTGCCCAAGAACGAAATGTGAAAGCAGTACTCAGTAACACCTTTGGTTTTGGAGGACATAATTCTTCTGTTGTGATTAAAAAATTTGAAGCCTAGATAAGCTTCATGCAGTTATAGCAAGCTTTCTTTGACATGGACTACGGAAAATGTCGAAGACCATACATTATTATTTGTTTTTGAGTTGCCTTAATCTTTAGAATTTTTGAAAAGGGAAAACTAGTATTACTTATTTCTTTCTCAAAGATCATCAGGCAGGTCAGCGCAAATGTCTTATCACAAGACACTGTTTTAGAATAGTTCAGTTGCCACTGGAAATTTTAGAAGCTCGTTCAACATCAATCATTCACGGTGTTGAACAAACAATACAACTGCATAAAGCCGCTTCCTAAAGAACCGATTACATATCGGTCCAACCCATTTTTCTACACTTACATAAATTACCACCGGCAACTGGCAATTTTATAATCTTACAAAAGACAGCCTGGCAAATGAACTACTCATTTGCAGTATGCTTTTGCATTGTATAAATTTCTTAGTTTGAAATTTTTATTTAGACTTTACAACCTCTATCTCTCTCCCGAGAGAGAGTTTGCCAAACGACTTCGGTCGCTGCTCGGTTTCGTACCTGCCAATATGGCTATTTTTCGCCTGGCTTTTCACCATAAGTCCACCGTCAACGACAAGCAAATTTCTCAACAGAGTAATGAACGCCTCGAATACTTGGGTGATGCTGTACTTGGAACCATCGTGGCAGAATACCTTTTCAAAAAATATCCACAAGGTGATGAAGGTTTCCTAACAAAGATGCGATCGAAGATTGTCAAGCGAAAATCTTTGAATAAGATTGCCGACAAAATGGGGCTGGATGTTTTCCTGAGTGAATATAACAACACTCGGCTGAGTAAATCCATGCTTGGGAATGCACTCGAAGCTTTGGTCGGAGCAGTGTACTTGGAATGTGGTTATTATGGTACTAAGAAGTATGTGGTCCATAAAATCCTCAGAGGCTACCTTGACATTCATGAGCTGGAAAGCTTTGATGATAATTATAAAAGTCAACTTCTTGAATGGTGTCAGAAGAATGGTCAGTCCATTGCTTACCAAATGCTCGCTAAATATAAGATGGACAAACGCGACCGCTTCAAAGTGGCTGTACTCGTCAATGGTCAGCGCGTCGCTACCGCTGACGATTTTAATAAAAAATCAGCAGAGCAAACGGCTTCACAAAAAGCGATGAAGAGTTTGGGGATTAAGAAGGTGCAGCCGACTTAGGGTTATTTTCAGTTTTGCCTATTTAGAAATTTACACTCATTCTTAGATATGGTCCAATGATTATATCTTTTAGTTCTCCACTATTTCATGCATAAAGAATTAGCCTGATTCAAAATATACAATTGTATTGTTAGAAAAACTCCTTTTACTAGCTAACCAGTTATTCGACGTCCTCTCACAAAACAATAAAGGACGCATGCTTGGAAAAAATAGCAATGTGCAAAACTGGATCTGAGCTATAATAATTTTAGTCGTTTTACCTCTGTGCCTATTCATCTATCAGAGGATAGAACTACTCTTTTCTTACCCTATAACATGGCTTGCTTCCTACGAAATACTGACGACGATTTCATCAGTTGCTGATTAGCTTTACCTTTTTCTTTACCTATAAAACCCCAACAATATTTCATCTACCCTTTTCCTTTTGCCAAAGACTTAACATTCTTTGTAGATAGCCTTTGTTATTTGCACTATACCATTAATTAAATATTATTTTGTGATGCGCTTTCAAAATAATATTGCTACAACCTCTATTAAGGCAGTATTATAAATACCCCCTGATACCTCCCCAACTATTCTAAATAAAAGACTTACACTCTTTATCAAGGCCTAGTTCTTACTTCAAAGACGCTGCGCTTTACGCTTAACCTCTAACTTTATTAATTATGAAGAATTTGCCCATCTCCATTTTACTGTTTATTACTTTCTTTTCTTCTACAATGCTCTCTGCTCAGAAACCTCATAATTTTCAAAATGAGCAACTTACCAGACTACTGAATTACACAGATTTAACTCAAGAAGATATCGCTGATGCCGTGGTAAGTAGTTACCACACAAGTAGTACCAGTGCTGTACGTCACTTCTATTTTCGACAAACCTATCAGGGGATCGAAATAAATGAAGCTGATGCCAGTATTCATATCTTACCCAACAATGAGCTACTTAGTTATAGTAACACTTTCCTCAAAAACGCAAGTCAATATATCGAAGGTCCAACAACGCCGACAGTTGATGCTAAGTCCGCAGTCGAGCTAGCAGCTAGTGCATTGGGTTATCCTATATCAGAGCCGTTGACAATATTGAACGAAGAGACAAATGCTATTGATCAATCTATTCTTTTTAGTAAGGGTGGTATTTCAGCAGATGATATTCCGGTACACCTCATTTTTCAAATGACTGAAGACAACCGACTTCGATTAGCATGGGATATGTCCATTAATTTAATAGATGGAAACAATTGGTGGAGCCTTCGGATAGATGCAACTACTGGTGAATTACTTCATAGAAACAGCTGGACTGTTAGCTGTAATTTAGGTCACGACCATAATCACGATGATGCTTGCACCAAAAAAGAAAAGGAATTAAATCATTGGACACCACCCTTCAGCATGGTTGGTAATTATAACGTCTACGCTATGCCGGTAGAGAGTCCGAATTTTGGAGGCAGAACTTCAGTGGCAAATCCTGAAGATTTAGATGCCTCTCCCTTTGGCTGGCATGACACCAATGGAGTTGCAGGCGCAGAGTATACAATCACCCGAGGAAACAACGTACACGCCTACGAAGATGGAGACAATGAAGGTTACGCACCTGACGGAGGAACTTCTTTGATTTTCAACTACCCCATTAATACAACTTATTCCTCATCCGATCAATCAGAAGATGCAGCTATAACAAATTTATTTTATTGGAGTAACCTCTGTCATGACCTTTGGTATCAATACGGTTTTGATGAGGCTAGCGGAAACTTTCAAGAAAACAACTATGGCAATGGAGGAATAGGAGGTGATTACTGTCGGTCCGAAGCGCAGGATGGTTCTGGTACTTGTAACGCAAATATGGGAACGCCTCCAGACGGCAGCAGACCTACCATGCAAATGTATGTCTGCAATAGCCGCGATGGTGATTTAGATAATGGTGTTATCGTTCACGAATATGGACATGGTATTTCAACTCGCCTCACTGGTGGTGCTGGTAATGCAGGTTGTCTGGGCAATCAGGAACAAATGGGAGAAGGCTGGAGCGATTGGTTTGGAATGATGATGACGATAGAATCAGGCGATGCGGCAACAGATTCGCGAGGTATGGGAACCTGGCTCTTCGGAGAAGGACCCAATGGAGGTGGCATTCGACCATATCCTTATTCGACAGACCTTTCAGTAAATCCACAAACTTATGATGACATAAAAACGGCTGCTGTTCCACACGGAGTCGGTTCAGTTTGGTGTACTACTATTTGGGAAGTTGCCTGGGCTTTGATTGGGGAGTATGGTTTCGATGAAGATTTTTACAATGGGACAGGTGGAAACAATATGGCTATGGCTCTTGTAACAGAAGGCTTAAAATTGCAAGGTTGTAATCCTGGCTTTATTGATGGCCGTGATGCTATTCTTGCTGCTGACCTAGCACTGTATGGAGGAGCTAATGAATGTTTACTATGGGAGGCTTTCGCTAAAAGAGGATTGGGTTTTAGCGCTGATCAAGGTAGCTCAGGTAGCGCAACTGATGGGACGGAAGCCTTTGACGTTCCAAGTCTTTGTTTGTATCCAGTTCTTTCCTTTGAGGAAAGTGGAATTGATATTTTTGAAGAATCAGATGACGAAGAATCAGCTCCTGCGGAAAGCTGTAAACCTTTCACTGATTATGAAATCAAAATCACCTTAAGTAGTGATCCAAGTGCAACTGTAAACGCAGTTGTCAACCTTTCAGGATCTGCAAGTAGCTCCGATTATGAGTTTTTGAGTAGTAACAATTTGAGCTTTCCAATTGGAGAAACCCAAACCGTTAATATTCGAGTATACAACGATGCAATTGTAGAATCTGACGAAGATATAATTTTAGAATTATCTATCACAAATGGAGGTTCTACTGACGCACAACTTGGCGAAGACACTTACAAAATTTTACTGAAGGATGATGACTATGCTCCAGGTATAGCATATAGCTATGAGTGGTCTAACGCCGGATTTGAAGGAACCACTAACGGATATACTTCCGGTAATTCAAGTGGTGGTGATGCTTTCGCAAATGGTACCTCTGCTGATGCCAGCAGTTCTTTCTGGAGTGTCCCCAGCCCTCTCGATGGAAGTCAACAATTAATGTATGCCAATGACGATGATTGTAATTGTAACATGAGTAATGTAACACTAACCTCGCCTGTCTTTGATCTTTCAAACCTGACTGACTCAGAACTAAGATATGATGTATTTTTTGAAGGAAGAACTTATCAAGGCGATACAGAGACCGCTGAACTTTTTATTTCTACAAATGGCGGAAGTTCATTTTCGTCTCTCGGCTCAATAGATGGAGTCTCCAGCATATGGAGAGAAGAATCAATAGATCTAAGTGCTTATGATGGCATGAACAATATTGTAATACGATTTTCTTACAACGATGGAGGTGGATGGTTGTATGGTATTGCCATTGATCATGTAATTGTAGAAGGATTGTTAGCATTTTCTCCTGAGATCGCTACTAATCTAAATGTATCTGATAAACAAGACGTTCCTCCAAATGCAGAAGTTTACTTTTATGATGAAGATGACAAATTGATTGCGGGCATTCAAAATGGTGCTACTAACTTGGGATGTGTAGATCTCACAATTGATCGATCTGGAATCGGTACAACTCCATTTTGGGACAACTTAGCAGAACATAACCTTATCAATAAAACATTTTTTATAAGTCCCCAATTCAATTCTACAAGCACTGACTATATTGTTACGTTGTATTATACTTCCGATGAAATAACGGCCTGGGAAAACGAGACAGGCAATACCTTAATAGCTAATTCCACTATTGTTAAGCACCCAACAGCCATCAGCGATGTTACTCCTGAGAATCCGTATCCGAATGGACCTGGAACTATTGAGCAAAGTGTAAATAACGTGGCTCCAACTACTTTTACAGACGGCTATTTTATTGAGGCCGGTTTTAGCAGTGGCTTCTCTGGCTTTGGAGTTGGTAATCCTGGAACTGTTCCGTTGCCTGTAGAGTTACTAAATTTTGACGGTAGGCATATAGAAGGAAAAGGCAATCAATTGCTTTGGCAAACAGCGAGTGAAATGCATAACGACCGATTTGAAATACAGAGATCTACCGATGGACGTACTTTTGAAACAATAGGAAGCGTAAAAGGAAATGGAACAAGTAACCTCGTCAATAATTATGAGTTCTTCGACCGGACAACGTCAGCAGGAAGCTACTATTACAGACTCCAACAATTTGATTTCGATGGTGCTTTTGAATTTAGTAAGACTATTGTTATAGAAATCAGTGGAAAAAAACTAAACCTGGAAATCTATCCTAATCCGACAAAATCAGGAATTAATATTCTACTGACTGGTGAACAGAGTGAAGCAACTGGCCTAGTACTTTATAACGCTACTGGAAAATTAGTTCTACAAGAATCCATACTCATTCAATCTGACAATGCTTATTATCTAAACCTCAACGACATGCCAAAAGGGGCCTACTATGGTGAACTCCATGGTGAGGATATTGAGGTAGTGCATTTTAGATTTGTGAAAGAATAATTATTACCGGCCTTTAAGGTTTTAGTCTTTGGTCTTTAGTACCTTCGACATGAAGTATTTTACTTTTTGTTTGAATGTACTAAAGACCATTTTTTTTGGACAAACGCTTACAACTAATGACCTCCGGGGCCGAAGACCTCGAACAGTGGATGCTCGATGCCATTCGCCAAGGTTTTGCCGCACTGGACAAACAAAACGAAGAATGGGATAGCATCATCAGTAGAATGATCGATGCAAAGTCCAGAGGACTTGCCTTGCAACTAAGAATCATTGCTACAGATCGAGCAGAAGGCTGGCCCGAACGGCTACTGGATGTTTTTAGTCAGCTGTACCTAAGTACACAAGGTGTTCAGAATTTTGAAAAACTCAATTCAGAATTACAGGAGCAGCTGCTACAAGTTATAGGAGTAACCGTGAAACAAAAAGAGCTGCTCGAACAAAAAGGAATTAAAGACGACTGGCTCGTGCTCAGCTGTTGGAGTGGAATTAATCTAGACCAGGCGGCTATGCAAAAGACTTGGTTACTGAGCCTCGAGAATCAACAGATCGCTTTACTTTTGGAGTACGATTATATGGGACAAGGATTCAAAAACAATTTCAAAATTGGACAAATCATCAATGGAGAAATCATTTACTTCCCAGGGACTTACCCGATGAGAGCTACTCTTAAGGACTGGAAACATTCTACAAAAATGGAAAGCCGTCTCCTACCCTATTCTGATTTTTCTACTTTTTTGAAAGCTTATTCTGAAGCTTTAGCTGAAAATCCTTGGCTGAAAAAATTTCCATGTATTATCGAAAATACAATCCCTCATACAGAGGCTGGGAAATTCTATCTACTTGACAAGCGACAGACTGTAATAGAAATGAAACTGGTTGACATCGTTGGTTGGACCCTACTATCTATCAGCAGCACTAAGCCGTTGACAATCTTTGGCGAATGGGACGGTGAACGTTTTCACCCTTTGTCTGTTTTCATGGGCAAAAGATTCAAAGATTTGGGCGCTATGATTTCGGATACAACTGGAGCGAAACGCTTTGGAAGCTTTGGTCGTTAGCTGTTATTTTTTCATAACAATACAATTACAACTTCTCAACCATCCAGTACTCTGCTAAATTTCTATTTACAAAAAATGTCAATAAACAATAAAATATTAATCACCGGAGCTACCGGATTCTTAGGCTCATACATTATTCGAATGCTTGTCGCAAAAGGTTATACGAACTTGTATGCAATGAAGAGAACCAATTCTCCAATGGATTTGGTAGCCGATATAAAAGACAAAGTAGAATGGATCAATGGCGATATTATGGATGTTCCATTTTTAGAAGACGCGATGAAAGATTGTGATCAGGTCTATCATTGTGCAGCCATTGTTACGCAGCCAAAAGCAAATGTAAAAGAGATGATGCGCATCAACGTAGAGGGAACTGCAAATGTGGTGAATGTAGCTAACTACAGAAACGTGCGCAAATTGTTATACGTAAGTTCTATCGCTGCTCTAGGGCGTCATAAAAAAGAACAAACACTAGATGAAAACAATCACTGGCAAAGAAATGAATTCAGCACCGACTATGCTATTAGCAAATACCTGGGAGAGCAAGAAGTTTGGCGAGGTATCGCTGAAGGTCTCGATGCTGTAATCATCAATCCTTCAGTTATTATCGGAAGTGCATTTTGGAATCGAGGAACGGCTAAGATATTTGAAACACTGTCCAAAGGCTTGCGTTTTTACCCCCCTGGGAGTACGGGCTTTGTGGATGTGCGCGATGCCGCGAAGATGAGCATTCAATTGATGGAAAGCGAGCTGAAAGAAATACGGGTCATTGCTAATGCAGTCAACTGGGGTTACCTCCGATTTTTCACAGAGGTGGCAAAGTCCATCAATAAAAAACCTCCAGGCATTCCAACCAATCCATTAATGTCTGCATTGGCTTGGCGACTGGATTGGTTACGAGCTAAAATTACGGGAGGCCATCATGTGATCACCAAGAGTCGGGTAAAGACAACAAGCTGTTCTTATTCTTTTGACAATAGTCGTTCGAAGGAACTATTGAATTTTGAGTACCGCGATTTTTCGGAGACGATTAAAGAAACAGGTGTACAGTTTCTGGAAAGTAAACAGAATGAAAAGCAAGCAAAAGTTCTTACTATTTCTTAGCTTCTACCACCAAGAAGGAATAAAAAGTCATTTTTAACTTCGTAATAGATAAAGAAGCACAAAGCTACCAATATAGCTCAATCAAGAATCAATCACTCCCGGTTCCGTAAGCGCCATATGATTCCTCACCATCAACAACTCGCTATAACTTACACGCCCTCCAAAGTGATCCACTACTTCCTTAGACGATTTTTCAGGCTCCGCTTTCAAATAATTTGAAAGCTCTGTTACCTTGACTTTGTCTATTAATTCATGGACATGAACCTCTCCAGTCGTGATAAAGAATGCAAGATGGTTTTCAATTGTACCTTCGACAAGTCCTCTTTCTTTTGCAATTTCTAATACTGTTTTTCCAGCTTTAAATAAGTCAAAGCTCACCTGCTTGGTTGGTGTTTTGGTAGGAGCCTTTTTTACTTTCTGTTTCGGTTCGGGCATCTGATCGGAAGGGATTCCCTTTTCAGCGACAAACTCTTTGATGATACTAATGATATCATCTCCGTAGTTTTCTACTTTCACTTTTCCGAGGCCACTGATCTTTTTTAAATTCGTCTCTGTAGTTGGTAAGCATTTGACGAGTTGAAACATCGTGTTTAGAGTAACAACTTGATAAACATTCACTTCTTCTTTCTCTGCGGTTGTATCTCGCCATTGTCTTATTTCTTGATAGAGTTCCGGGTGGGCGCTATCTTCTGCTCCTTTGCCTGAATGCTCTGATTTGGATCTTGTATCATTTATTTTTGAGAGGTTTTTCCCGATTTTATCATTTAGACTGATTTCTAATTTAGTCTGGACATAATCGTTTACACTGAATGATTTTGTACAGTTGGCAAAGCAAGCCGCTTTAATCATCAACTCTTTAAGTAAGTTCTTTATGCCGTCGGTTGCTTTGTCGCGAACGCCCTCGTTGTCGGTGATGACATCCAGTGTTCTGACCTCAGGAAGAATCTCATCTTTTATTTTCTTTGAAAAATAATGCCCTGCCTTTTGAAGCCGCTTTTGAAGCTCTTCGTTTTCCTCTGGCACTTCCTCTTGTCGAAGATAACTATATAGCTGTGGCAAAAACTTTTCCGCCATAGCAAAAACTTCATCCTCTGTTTTTCCTTCCAATTCTAAAAACCGTTTTAGCGCAGGCTCAGCAATAGTCAGGTCGTGCTCCAGAAACAATCGATTCAGAATCTGAAAATATCTTCTCACCATTTTAAAATCAAAAAGCTGCAGAATCAAACTTTGCTGATATTCTTTTTTAGCAGTCAACAAATCTTCTTTAGAAGGCGGATTCTTTTCTGCATCTTCACTATAATTCTGAACGACCGAATCCGTCTTCACAGAAGCATAAGCCAATCGACTCCGTAGTACAATTCCCTCAAAACTTTTACAACGACTCAAAGCCACGTAGGTCTGTCCATGTGCAAAAGCATTCGCTGCATCAATAATAACGCGCTCGAAAGTCAGCCCCTGACTTTTATGAATCGTAATGGCCCAAGCCAGTTTTAGTGGAAACTGAATAAAGGTTCCTTTGATTTTTTCTTCTACTACTTTAGTCGTTTTATTAAGCTCATACTTGACGTTGGTCCATTCCATACGGGAAACAAAAATCAGTGAAGGATCGTCTTTGCATTGCACCTTGATCGTTTCCTTATTAATACTAATCACCTTTCCAATCTTTCCATTATAGAATCTTTTTTCTGGAGAAAGATCGTTTTTCACAAACATAACTTGCGCGCCGACTTTCAACTCCAGTTCTTTTACTGTTGGAAAAGATTGTTCAGGAAAGTCTCCATCTACTGTTGCATTAAAAACGTGTACACTTTGTTGGAGAGACTGTAATCTTTCAATATTAATTTTATTAGCAGGCGCATTTCGAGCAGTTAGGGTAATGTAATCTTCATCTTCCCCTGGAAGGTTTTCGCTATAGCGACTATTCAAAGCTGTCAGAACCTCAGTGTCCATTTGATTTGTTCGCACCTTGTTCAATAAGTTGATAAAGCGGTCGTCACTCTGTCGGTAAATATGCTTGAGTTGTATAGTCACCATGCCCACTTCCTGAATACCCAAGGAGCCAAAGAAATAAGGTGTCTTGTAATAGTCACGCAGCAGTTCCCACTCCTGTGGCTTCACGACGGGTGGCAGTTGATGCAAATCACCAATCATCAAAAGCTGTACACCTCCGAAAGCTTTCCGTTTGTCGCGGTACTGCCGCAGCACTCGATCAATGCCATCCAGCAGATCAGCGCGCACCATGGAGATCTCATCAATAACCAACAGATCCAAACTTCGTATCAGATTGATTTTTTTCGCGCGCAGTTTCGACCATCGATTGTCCTGCACATTTACACCAGGCAACTGCGGTCCAAAAGGCAATTGAAAGAAAGAATGAATCGTCATCCCTCCGGCGTTGATCGCCGCTACACCTGTAGGAGCGACAACGACCATGCGTTTGAATCCTGCCTTGCGGACGGCGCGGAGAAAAGTCGTCTTACCCGTTCCTGCTTTCCCAGTAAGGAAAATATTCTTGTTCGTGTTTCGAACATAATCGAAGGCGAGGTCTATTTCTTTGTTCGTGATGAAATCCATTTAGTAGTTTCTTTTTTTCAATAATCGAATAAGTAACTTTTGAATAATTTATTCAGCTCGTAGGTTTTCTGAGTAACTACGCTCGAAGGAAGATCCAGTTATTCGTTTATCTAATTATTGACTTCCTTATTCAAAATTAACAATAAAATACCAATCCCTACTTTTCTACATTCTCTACTAATAGGTTGCAGAAAGAAGATAAATTCCATAAAGAAGAATAGCCTTTTTGAAATATTTATTTCTCTAATGTATTTTAACCCTTTGGCTTCCAGCAAGGTACAGCATGTAAAAGCCGTAAACAAACGCTGTAAAGGAATACGGTTAATGCCTAATTTTAGATGTTTCCATCTATGTACCTGTAGCTATTGAGTTTAGTTAAGTAGCAACTATCTATAACCTTTTAAAATAAAGAAAACATTCCCTATATTCACATATATAATTAAACAATAAATAATTTACAGCTGTGAAAAGACTACCTCTTCTTAGTTTTCTTCTCTCCATTGCGTTTATAGTACATGGTCAAGATGACATTCAGTATTCGATAAAAAAGCAAGTCATAACTGTAGATGCAAAAAACAATACTTTTACAAAAAAGATACAAACTAGTGGTAGTTGTGCTGCCAATCAAAAGCACCGAGCAAATATTTACTTTGGAGAATTACAGCAGATAAAAAATATAAAAGCGACCTATCAGGCTAATGGGAAAGGAAAACCGAAAAAAGTCAACAAGAAAAACTTTAGTACTAGTTCCGTCCCCACTTCTTCTTTTTACGCAGGTATTCAAAAAACAACAATCCCGTTCCCTGATAAAGAACAACCCTATAGTTTCAGCTACAGCTATGAAGTAGAAAATAAAGATTTGATTTTTTTGAGTTCTCTACACTTCTGGGATATTTCCAATACAGATACATTTAACTATAAAATCATTCTGCCAACTAGTCATAAATTACATTACGAACTAAATGATTCGCTTTCGTCTTGCAATTTAGTTGATATAAATAAAGAAGTCTCAAACGGAAATGCCATCTACAGCTTTACAGCCATCCCTCAAAAAGACAAAGTATATCCCGATGAATATTTTTTAAATATCCGTTTGATTGTAACTCCGGAAGAAAAGGATCCTTACGATTTTTTTAATGATTGGTATGCTGAACTCGTTGCACCGAACGCCTTACTTTCAGAGGAAATAATAATGGCTATAAAAGCAGAAGTTGCAGATAAAGAATCTGACCAAAAACGTATTGCTGCTGTTTTCAACTTAATAAAAGAACGAACGAGTTACATTGATATTGAGAATGGAATCGGAGCAGTAATGCCTAGGGATGTAAACAAAATATGGGTGGCTCAACAAGGAGATTGTAAGGACATGAGCAACCTGCTGTGCCAGTCCCTCCGTTCTATTGGCTACGATGCTAAGTTAGCTTTATCCGCTACTATTGGCCATTCACACGACCTTGATTTTCCATCGCTTTCTTCTGCGAATCATGCTATTTGCGTATTGAAACAAGATGGCAAATGGCTTTTTATGGATGCTACTGAACGGGAAGGTTTTTTTGGTTTTCCGAGTCGTCAAATTCAAGGAAAAAACATCTTTGTTATAAATAATGACGTAGGAGAAATCGTAAAAGTACCTAAAGTTAAGGCCAGTGATAATATCGTAGTTCACAAAATTAATTTAGAAAAAGTAGGAAATACTTTGACCGGAACAGCATCATATCAGTATCATGGATTAAGTCAAATCGACTTACGAAGTGCTACGAAATACATTGGCAGTAACAGATTAGAGGCTGCCCTCGAAAATCACTTAGAAAAACAATCTTCTAACTTACAGTATGAAAACATAGATCTATCTTTAGAGAATAAAAAATGTACAATAAATGCTATCGTAGCTAGTGAAAGAAACTTTACGACTATTCGAAAAAAGAATTATTTATCATTAGCTTTTCTTCCTGTTCCACATAGTCAGGAAATTGAAAAAGAAAAAACAGAAGCAAATTTTTATAAAACAGAAAATCAGCAATTCATAATTAATCTAACATTAGGAGAACCTATTAAACTACAAGAATTAAACCCAGTAGAATTAAATCAACTAGGCATTTCTTTCACCTTTAATGTAGTTCAAAAGACACCAGAGACCATTGAAATTAATTACCAATATTTAAATAACAACTTATTTTTAGATGATGAAAAAGTTAAAGTTTTTCATCAAATTAATTCACTAATACAAGAAACATTAAAAAAATCAATTATCTATGAAAACCGGACTTAAACAACACTTTAAATACACTTTTTTATTTTTATTTATTTTCTCTAATCCGTTTCAATTGTTTTCCCAAAAAGATTACAAATGGAATAACAACGTTGAGGCTTCGCCAAGCATTCCTACAGAATTCCAAGAAGCAGATGCTGTAATGATTTATGAAAAACAGCTAAGACAAACTTACTTGGAAGACAATCGATTTTTCAGTAGAAACATTATTAAAAGAAGAATTAAAATTCAAACACAACAAGGGCTTGAAAAATACGGTCGAATTGTTATTCCCAAAAAATCAAGAATGCACATCGAACAGCTTGATGCACGTACCATTAAACAAGATGGAAGCATAATTGATTTGGATGCAAAAAATGATATTAAAGCCATAGACCTTACAGATGAAGATGATTTGGACGAGACTAAATACAAAGTCTTTTCTATTCCTGGTGTCGCCATCGGTGACGAAATAGAGATGGTTTGTATTCAGGATGGTTACACGATCGAATGGGGAGCTACCGTCATTCTGCATAATACGATTCCAACACTCAAAAGTGAATTTTCAGTAGAAGTTCATGACAAAGGTATTGTCGTATTATCCACTGGTAGAAATGGTATGCCAGATGGAAAAATTAAAAAAAATCTAGGGGTAGTTACTGTTAGCTGGGATGGGGAAAACCTGCCTGGCCTTTACGAGGAGCGTGGAAATATTTCTGCGCGATCATTGCCACACTCTTTATATGAATTAAATGTAGATCGCCTTTACAGAAACTCTTATTCTGCCGCACCAGATATTAATAGCTGGAGTGATTTACTGCATTTTTATAATGAAAATAATTTTGATGTAAGAATCCGAAAACAGAAAAAATTTAATGCTGTTTTTGAAAAAATAATGGCTACCGCTGAAAGCACTGCGAAGATACATCAACTTCGAGCTGTTCAAAATTACCTCAATGAAATAAAAATTCAAAAAATACCAGAAAGTGAAGCCAGCGAGGGAATTGAATATTTTCTTTCTGAGAAAAAAGCAGATTTTAATACATTAATAAAAATGTATAAATCCATTTTAGAAAAAATGGAAATCGATTATTTATTTGCGGCCGGTCGATCTAAATACCTAGGCCCCATAGATCTCCGTTTTCCAACCTATTTACAAATTTCTGATTTTCTTTTTTTAATTCCTGATGACCAAGGAAATTCTGTTGTACTACCGACAAAAGGGAGAACAGGAACTTATGGAATTAATGAAATTCCATTAGAGTTATATGATACCGATATTTATATGATAAACCCAAAAGATAAAAAGGTTTTCCAGGCAGTTAGTTTGACAGATCAGGGATACAAAAAAAATCTGTGCCTACGAAAATCGAAAGCTACCGTACAACTAGAATCAGGAGTTATTCAGTACAAATCAGAAGAAGCCTTCTCTGGGGCCTTTTCTACCCGTTATCGAAACAATCATTTCAACTGGGCCTCTAATGGTTCTATGAAAGACTATCTAGAAGACTATTTAGAAGATCAACAAGTCAGTAGTATAGATACTTTTTATTTATCAGAACCCCCTAAAAAAGCTCCTTTTCGATATAAACTTCATTATGATTATCAAACAAATAATCAGATCACAAAATTAGAAGAAAACGTTTATGTATTAAAGATGGATCATTTTCTAGATCATTATATCCAAAAAGCTAACGCTAATAGAATGCTGGATTATTATGCTCCTTTTGGCTACTCAGATGGATTTAATTACTACATGGTTTTTGACAAAGCTGTAAAATTAAGTAATAAGGAAAATATAGATCTAGATGTAAAAAATGATATAGGCTCTTTTAAACTAACCGTTTCTCAAGTGAATCCAACCACTTTATTAATTAAGTCAAAGTATACTTTAAAATCAAATAGAATACCTGTAGATAAAATTCAAAACTTGATTGATCTGATGGAGATGGCAGAGAAGGGAGATAACGAGGGAATTGTTTTGGAGACAGGTTCATAGTGCTAACGGAATACAGTTTGTAGTGGTTTCCTGAGGAGAACCACTACAAACTGTATTAAATTTCTTCACAATCGCTCTAAGTCATCAACCGTTCGATCATTGACTTCATTCCCAGTATTCAAGGTAGATGCAGGTTCAAAAAGTAATACCTCTACCTCCTCCTCACTATAAGGTTTGTGCGCCACTCCTTTTGGTATAATCACAAATTCACCTTCATTGATTTCAAGGGTTTTATCTGCAAGCTCCATTTTCAAAATGCCTTTTATTACGAAAAACAATTCATCCTCGTTTTCATGATGGTGCATAATGAACTCACCTTTGAACTTAGCGATTTTCACTTGTTGGTTATTTAGTTCACCAACTATCCTTGGCGACCAATAATCTGTGAAGGTGCTGAACTTTTCTTTTAGATTTACTTTTTTAATTTCCATGGTTTAATAATTATTCAACTAACGTTTCTTAGGTCTGACCAATAAATCAATCCAACCCGTTTTATCTTTATTTAAGTTTTCTACATAATCAATAAACCCTCTAATGGATTCTCTCCGTACGGGATTATTAAATAAATCATCTATTGTAGTAGAAAAATACGCCGGCGATTCTGAGAGTTCTGCCAGTTCATATTGTTGGGTAAGATCGGTCAGAAAACCAAACGGATCAGCCCCCTGGGATTTCAACCAATAAGGAGCGAACTCTGTTTTAATAATCCAGTTGTGATGACGATTTAGAAATTCTTCTGCACCCTTAAAGACCTTTTCTTCGTAGCCCTGAGTATCTATTTTAATAAATACAGCTTCATCAGATTTTATATTTTCAAGCAAGGAATCAATATTGACAGATGGTACTGTTTGGTTTGTCCATTGATTGTTCTCTCCAATGACTCGGTTGTCCTGACTGGTATTTGGATTCATTGAAAATGAAATCTCTTCCTTGACCTGCTCTCCACACACTGCATTTATTATGTCGAAATTCTTTATACCGTTTAACTTAAAATTCTCAGTTATATGCGGAATGAGTTTTTTACTAGGTTCTACTGCAATAACTTTTGCATGAGGCATTTTGAAAGAAATGACAACGCTACTGAAACCATAATTGGCGCCAATATCCAATATAACTTTTGGATGATAAGAATTCTCAACTAGCTCATACAATCTATTAGAAATCTCTCTATAAGAAGCTTGACTTCTGTAAGCCGTTCCACCTGAATCAAGTTCGTTGATCCTTAGATTAAACTCTCCAATTTTCAACACGTTATTTATTCCGTTTGGGAAAAGAAGATATCCCTTGTCGATTCTCTTCAGTAGCTTGATTAGTCGTATTCTCATTTTCATTTGTTTGTCTTTCCAATATGAATGCTCAAAATAATCAATTCCTTATCTATTACAACTGTGGGTTTCCGTATTTTTTTGTGAATCTAATCCGACATACATTCTTTCCAATAGTTGAACTTTCAATATGAGAGGACTCTACATTTATTTTAGATTTCGTCAATGGAACTTGATTTTGAAAAGTCCTTTCCTTTTTAGACCCCGTCATCCCCAGTCTACTTCTAAATCCTTTAGTTACACTACGATCTAAGAAAAGCCCCATTCTACCACCCTCCCTTTTCAACCCTCTCCTCCCCTACCGAGAGACATAAACCCAAATAAAAAACTACAAATAAAATAAAATCAAAACATTAAACTGAAATAAATAAAAAGAACTCAACTATATTCCCTATTTTAGCTATTCCTCCATATAAACAACAAGTTTATCCGAGGCTCACATACGGGAACAGACACTCTTAAACTACCTGCTCCCTATTTCTTCACCTTTTAAAACCTTTTCTTATGGGTTACGAAACAAAAGATATTCGGAATGTCGTCATGCTCGGACATTCCGGATCCGGGAAAACCTCGCTGGCAGAAGCCATGCTCTTTGAAGCCAAAGCGACTAAGCGTCGTGGAACCATCCTCGACAAAACCACTATTTCTGACTACACCAACATCGAACAGGAACGGGGCAATTCTCTCTTCAGCACACTCATGCACGCCCCTTGGAAGGATTCAAAAATCAACATCATGGATACGCCTGGCTCTGACGATTTTGTCGGAGAAGTAGTCTCTTCTATGAAGGTAGCAGACTTAGCTACGATGATGCTCAATGCTCGCTCTGGCGTAGAAGTAGGAACAGAACTTTTGTGGGAGTATGTTGAAAAATTCAAAACGCCGACCATCTTTGCCGTTAATCATTTAGATAATGAAAAGGCTGATTTTGAAACTACTTTAGAACAAGCTAAAGATCGCTTTGGAAATAAGGTTATTCCAATTCAGTTTCCTGTAAATCAGGGACAAGGTATTGGTTTCAACAAAATCGTAGATGCCCTTCGCATGGTCATGTATGTATTTCCAGATGGCGGCGGAAAACCAACTAAAGAAGACATTCCAGAACCTGAAATGGGGAGAGCGCAGGAGCTACACAATCAGTTGGTAGAAGTAGCTGCGGAAAATGACGAAGGACTCATGGAGAAGTTTTTCGAAGACGGTTCACTTACAGAAGAAGAACTGACCAAAGGTCTAAAGATCGCTTTGGCCGAACAACAATTCTTCCCCGTATTCATTACTTCTGCGGAGCGCAACATGGGCTCCGGTAGAATAATGGGTTTTATTAATGACATCGCTCCAAGTCCAGCAGACCGTTCTGCCGCCGATTTAGAAAACGGCAACGAACTCCTTTGTGACAGCAATGGCGATACTTCCATTTTTATTTACAAGACCATCTCTGAGCCCCAAGTCGGAATGGTATCTTATTTTAAAGTCTACTCCGGCTCCATCAAATCAGGCGACGAACTCAGCAACCCCCGCAATAGAAGTTCCGAAAGAATCAATCAGATTTTTGTAGCGAATGGAAAAAACAGAACCAACGCAGACGTTCTCAAGGCAGGTGATCTTGGCGTAACTGTAAAACTGAAAGATGCACTCTCCAATGACACCTTGAGTACAAAAGGCGTAGATCATAGAATCACAGAGATTCCTTTTCCAGCATCCAGGATTAGAACAGCCGTTTCTCCACCGAGCAAAAACGATATGGAAAAACTGATGAAAGCACTCCACCAAATTCATCAAGAAGATCCAACATTAGTAGTAGAACAATCCAAAGCACTAAAACAAACCATCCTTCACGGACAGGGTCAGCTACACCTCGATCTCATAAAAAACAAAAAAGAAAAAGTGAACAACATCAGCATGGATTTCATTCGTCCCAAAATCGAGTATCGCGAAACGATTACTAAAATGGCGCAGGGCAGTTACCGACATAAGAAACAATCGGGCGGCTCTGGTCAGTTTGCCGAAGTCCACATGCGTATCGAACCTTACTACGAAGGCATGCCCAATCCGTCTGACTTGAATGTCAAAAAGGTGGAAGAAGAAGAATTACCCTGGGGTGGAAAATTATCTTTCCTCTGGTGTATCGTTGGCGGTTCAATAGATGCGAAGTTTTCCAATGCCATTAAAAAAGGCGTGATGCAAAAAATGGAGGAAGGCCCACTGACAGGTTCCTACTGTCGCGACATCCGCGTCTGCATTTACGATGGAAAAATGCATCCTGTTGATTCCAACGATATGGCTTTCATGATTGCCGCATCACAAATTTTCAAAAACAATTTTGCAGAAGCAGGACCTAAGTTACTTGAACCTATTTATGATCTGGAAATCCTCTGCTCTGGTGATGTGATGGGCGATGTGATGAGTGATTTGCAAGGACGCCGAGCCATCATTCAAGGCATGGATTCGGAAGGTCATTATCAAAAAATCAAAGCAAAGGTTCCCGTTGCAGAATTGTATAAGTACTCTTCTACGCTGCGCTCGATTACGCAAGGCAAAGCTAAGTTCAATCGTTCTTTCTCTGAGTATACGACCATGCCTCATGATCTTCAGAAGGATTTGATGGCGGCTTATGAGGGGGATGCACAGGAGGCTTAGGATTTTGGAAAAGCTAAAAAAAGCTCGCGCTGCGATTTAAAAAATCGCGGTGAGAGTTCTTTTTTGAGTGGACCGGAAATTACTCCCCTCAGAAAATCAAAAAAGCTCGCGCTGCGGTTTGAAAATCGCGGTGCGAATTCTTTCTTTAGGGCCTTGGAATTTTTCTGTGGAAATTCATAGAGTGGATGTTTTAAGGTGCTTTTCTTTCTTTTGGAAATTTGAGGTTGGATGATCTTGAGGGGTTCATTGCTGGATTAAAAAAAGAACTCGCCAGGCAAATCGAAATTTGCAAGGCGAGCTTTTTTGTGGATTGTCTTTGGCGAAAAAGAATTGTCACCGCCACTTCAAGTAGCAGCGCCAACTTTTTCTACATATTTCGTCGGTACTGTCCTCCTACTTCATAAAGCGCATTTGTAATCTGCCCTAGCGAGCAATACTTAGTCGTCTCCATCAAGTAATCAAAAATGTTTTTATTGCTCACTGCTGCTTCTTGCAAGCCCGTCAACATATTGTTAGAATGTTCTGGGTCGAGTGCTTTCAGATTTTCCAACGTTGATATTTGATCTTTCTTTTCTTCCTCTGTGGCACGGATGACTTCCTTTGGCAAGACCGTTGGAGAGCCATCTTTGGAGAGGAACGTGTTTACACCAATGATTGGAAATTCACCCGTGTGCTTCAACGTTTCGTAGTATAGACTTTCGTCTTGTATCTTACTTCGCTGGTACATCGTTTCCATTGCGCCAAGTACGCCACCACGTTCTGTCAGTCGATCAAATTCTAACAACACTGCTTCTTCTACTAGATCCGTTAGTTCATCAATAATGAAAGCTCCTTGCAATGGATTTTCGTTTTTGGCTAAACCTAATTCTCTATTGATGATAAGCTGAATCGCCATGGCTCTACGAACAGATTCTTCTGTTGGTGTCGTAATCGCTTCGTCGTAAGCATTCGTGTGCAGACTGTTACAATTGTCGTAAATCGCATAGAGTGCCTGTAAGGTTGTGCGAATATCATTGAAGGAAATCTCTTGTGCGTGTAGCGAACGACCTGAGGTTTGAATATGGTATTTTAGCTTTTGTGAACGAGCGTCTGCTTTGTATTTTAGCTTTAAGGCTTTCGCCCAAATTCGACGAGCGACTCTTCCGATGACGGCATACTCTGGATCAATTCCATTAGAGAAAAAGAAGGAAAGGTTTGGCGCAAAGGCATTGATGTCCATACCTCGGCTCACATAGTATTCAACGAAAGTGAAACCATTCGCCAACGTGAAAGCCAACTGTGTGATTGGATTAGCTCCCGCCTCTGCAATGTGATAACCAGAAATGGAAACCGAGTAAAAATTACGAACTGCATGTTGGATAAAGTACTCTTGCACATCACCCATCAACTTCAGTGAAAACTCCGTGGAGAAAATACAGGTGTTTTGCGCCTGATCTTCTTTAAGAATATCCGCTTGTACGGTTCCTCTTACGGAAGCCAATGCTTTTGCTTTTAATGGTGCATAAGCTTCTGCATCTAAAACCTGATCGCCTGTGAGTCCTAACAGCATCAATCCGAGTCCGTCATTTCCTTTCGGAATTTCGCCACGATAGCTTGGGCGTTCTTTTCCTTGATCGTCGTATAATTCTTTTAGTTTAGCTTCCACCAAATGTTCTAACTTATTTTCTTTGATGTACAATTCACATTGCTGATCTATCGCAGCATTCATAAAGAAAGCACAGATGGTAGCTGCTGGTCCATTGATGGTCATGGAGACAGAAGTCTTCGGATTACAGAGATCAAAACCGCTGTAGAGTTTTTTAGCATCATCGAGACAGCAGACAGAAACACCCGAGTTTCCAATCTTACCATATATGTCAGGGCGATGATCTGGGTCTTCTCCGTAGAGGGTTACCGAGTCGAAGGCCGTAGACAATCTGTTGGCTGGCATATCCAAAGAGACGTAGTGGAAGCGACGGTTGGTTCGTTCCGGCCCTCCTTCTCCTGCAAACATACGGGTAGGATCTTCGCCTTGTCTTTTGAATGGAAAAACGCCTGCGGTATATGGAAATTCACCAGGCACATTTTCTAATAAAGCCCAACGGAGAATTTCTCCCCAGTCTTTGTATCTAGGTAAAGCCACTCTCGGAATTCGAGAATGAGACAGAGAAGTAGTAAAGGTTGGAACTTTGATTTCTCTCTTACGAACGTGGTAGATAAATTCATCAGCGGCATAAGCAGATCTCTTTTCTTCCCAGCTATCCAAGATTCTTTTGCAACTTCCATCGAGGTCTAATTCCAGATCATCATAAGTCTGTTGTAGTTTTTCTAACAATGCTTTTCCGTCTTCCTGTTTTTCGATGACGGAGATGGTTTGCTTTAAGCCAAAAAGCTTTCTGGCGATTTCGCACTGGCGATCTACCCAACGGTCGTACTGTCTGTTGTTCTCCGAAATTTCCGAAAGGTAGCGGGTTCGAGCTGGTGGAATGATGTAGATTTTTTCGCTCATCCCAAGACCTGGGTTGAAAGTCGATTCTAGTTTTGCCTCTGTTTTTTCTTCAATCATATCGATCAGCTTTCTGTAAAGCTGATTCATTCCAGGGTCATTGAATTGTGAAGCAATGGTTCCGAAGACTGGTAACGTTTTCACATCTACGTCCCAGAGTTGATGGTTTCTTTGATATTGTTTTTTGACATCGCGCTGTGCATCAAGTGCGCCTCGTTTGTCAAATTTATTTATAGCAATGACATCTGCGAAATCCAGCATGTCGATTTTTTCCAACTGTGTTGCTGCTCCGTACTCAGGAGTCATTACGTAAAGGGAAACATCGGAGTGATCTACGATTTCTGTATCTGACTGACCGATTCCAGAAGTTTCCAAAATAATTAAATCATAACCTGCGCTTTTCAAAATATCAACTGCGCCTTGTACGTGTTTGGATAAAGCCAAGTTGGACTGACGAGTCGCAAGTGATCGCATGTAGACGCGATCTTTGTTGATGGCATTCATTCGGATACGATCACCTAACAATGCTCCTCCGGTTTTTCGCTTAGATGGATCTACGGAAATAATTGCAATCGTTTTGTCTTCAAAATCCATTAAGAAACGACGTACGAGTTCATCTACCAGACTAGATTTTCCAGCTCCTCCAGTTCCTGTAATTCCAAGAACGGGGATCACTTTATTTTCGTTTTCTTCTTGAATGCGTTGTAGCCATTCTTTATTTTCTTCAGGGAAATTTTCTACAGCCGTAATCATACGAGCTACGATTCCCGGATTTCGTTCTCCTATTTTTTTGACTTCGCCATTTAGGTTTTGACCGATTGGAAAATCACATTGTTCGAGGACATCATTTATCATTCCCTGGAGCCCCATCTTACGCCCATCATCTGGCGAGTAGATTCTAGTGACGCCATGCTTATGCAAATCTTCTATCTCCGTTGGTAAAATGGTTCCACCTCCTCCTCCGAAGATTTTGATGTGCCCGGCTCCACGCTCTTCGAGGAGGTCGTGCATGTATTTAAAAAATTCGTTGTGACCACCTTGGTAAGAGGTGATTGCTATTCCCTGGACATCTTCTTGAATAGCTGTGTTTACAATCTCCTGAACAGAGCGGTTGTGTCCCAAGTGAATAATCTCTGCACCGGAGCTTTGCATGATTCGGCGCATGATATTGATAGCGGCGTCGTGACCGTCAAAGAGAGAGGCAGCGGTTACGAGGCGAACTTTGTTTTTGGGGTGGTAGGGTGCGATTTTTTCCATGTTTATTTTTATACTGAGTTGATGACGGTTGCGGGTTTCCGGTATCTGGTAACCGGCAAACCGCTTTCTTTAAAGTACATTTCGTAGTGCAAATTTACGAAATTTTGCTTTAAGCAATTTCCATAACTTCTAACATTTCTCGGATCATCATAGCCGTTGCTCCCCAGAGGGTATGACCTTGAATATCGTAGTATGGAACATTCTTAAGTGTCATTCTTTCGGAGACTTTTATGTCTTTCGTTTTTAGAATTTCAGGGTTTGAAAACTGATGAATGGGTACTTCTAAAATAGAACGAACCTCTGAAGGCTGTGGTTGAAAAAGCGGTAACTCCTCTAGGTGCCCTAGAAATGGATACACCTGAAAGTTACTAACTGGAATATACATCGGAGTGAGTGGCCCCAAAGGATTTATGTCGTCAACTGGGACACCAATTTCCTCAAAGGTTTCGCGCAAGGCAGTATACTGTAAAGAAGGGTCGCTCATCTCATGCATTCCTCCGGGGAAACTAATTTGGCCTCCATGCTTATCGTCTGGATGGGAGGATTGTCTTTCGATCAGTGCGATGTGCCACTCTTCTCTTTTAGGATACAACATTCCCAGCACCGCAGCTTTGCGAGCGTTCTCAGGCACTAGCGTCGCATGCTTCCTGATGGCGTGGGACATTTTATTTTGAGCGTCTCTGCCAGGTAGCGGATTTTGGATGTTTTGTTTTATGGTTTCTATCAGGTTCATTTAATTATTTCTTTTCGCAGGTGTGTTTTCAAAATCCCACTGAGGGTGCAAAGGACACTGTATTGGATATAACATGATCCGTATTTGCCTTTCATATGTCGAAGGAGTCACGCAGAGTTCGCATAGAACACATAAATATAACAACGTGCACACGTAACACTAAACGAGCTATTTGTCTTCTGTGGGATTCTCTCTAAGCTTCATAAACAAAGCTGAATAACTAACCGAAAGCCGAAAGCCATTGTTTATAAAATCCTCACAAAAAAAGCCCCGGCAAAAATTACCAGGGCTTTCATATTTTTTCGTTCTGCTGATTTATGATTAGATCTTGTT
Organism: Saprospiraceae bacterium; assembly: GCA_045105695.1. Classification (GTDB taxonomy): domain Bacteria; phylum Bacteroidota; class Bacteroidia; order Chitinophagales; family Saprospiraceae; genus CALGLS01. The sequence continues at coordinate 26,032 of JBGCDT010000209.1, forward strand.
TATTTACTTATTCGATTGTGCCAAGTACCTTTTCAGGGCCATTGTCATGGAAGGTGATTCCGGAGTAGGTGCTATGTTTACGGTCAACCCTTGTTTTATGGTAGCCGCTTCAGTAGATTTTCCGAAGATGGCCATACGTGTATCGTTCTGCTTGAAGTCCGGGAAGTTCTCAAAAAGAGATTTGATTCCTAGTGGGCTGAAGAATACCAACACGTCATAAGTTACATCACTCAAGTCAGATAGATCACTACTCACGGTTTGATACATCATAGCATCTTTCCAGTTGAATTCGTTCTCTGTCATGAATTTAGAAACTCGCTGACTACCTAGATTGCTACAAGGCATAAGGATAGTTTCTTTCTCCCGGTGTTTCATCAAAGCCGTTTTCAGATCTTCGATGGTTCGTTTACCTGTAAAGACTTTACGTTTACGGTATACGATGAATTTCTGCAAGTAATTTGATATCGCTTCTGACAAACAGAAGTATTTAGTGTCCGCAGACATCTTGATTCTCATTTCCTCACAAATACGAAAGAAGTGATCTACTGCATTCTTACTAGTGAATAATACTGCTGAATATTCATTAGGTCGAACCTTAGCTTTACGGAATTCTTTAGCCGTAAGTCCTTCGACATGAATGAAAGGCCGCCAGTCAATCTGGAGGTTGTATTCTTTCTCAAGTTCGTAATATGGAGATCGTTCTGGTTTAGGTTGGGAAACGAGGATGGTTTTAATTCTTTTGTAGGATTCAACCACTGCTTTACTGTTTGATGTCATTTATCAAAATGATTTTAGTAAATAATCTGCTCATGTATGGTACAGGCACTTTTCCTGGTACGTGTCCTAATCTATTGAGCTACTCCTGTGCTATTAAATATAGCTAACAATAATATGACCGGAGCGATTTCAACGGTGCAAAGGTACATAAAAAAATGAAACTTATGAAAAGACAAGAAACTTCCTGCTATCAATAAGCCCCGAAACGAGCGATATATATACAAAATCGTTATCAAAACAATTGCTATATAGATCAGTCCCTTAGCTAGTGCTGGCGCTGTGAAGGCGATGAACAAGTTGAATGGAATCAGGCATATACCAAGGACGATATTAAAAATAATAATAGTAAAACTGTACTGCCTTACTACTTTTTCTATTGGAAAAACCATCGAAATAAGTAATAGTGCAAGGTGCTTTACCAAGAAGATCAAACCGACTGCCGTAAAACAAAGCAAATACTGTTGTACCGGCTCTTTGTAAAATGTCCACCCAAAGTATTCTGAGACTAAGTACAAAAAGGTCGCTGCGCTTACAAAGTACATTATATACAAAAGTAAATATGGGATAGATACTATTCGGCCTTCATTTCGATGGATCATTTTGAGGAAGTTCTCATTTAGAAACCCTCGATAGGCTTTACTCACTAAGGAATTGTACAACACAAATAACAAAGTCAAAAGCACTAAAGAAATCGTCATGATCCAGAACTTGAATCTACCGGAAGGACTCGATTGTACTTTTGGTTTAGGTTTGAAAGCAGTAGGATTAGTGTTTGCATCCTGAGGCTCTTCTCCCTCTACCTTTAGAGGAGCAGTGGTTTCTGTTTTCTTTTCAAAGGGATTTTCAGCAGCCTTGGGCTTCTCTGTTACAACACCTTCTTCTTCCTGCCGATGTTTCATATCGAAAGAATTTTGACCGAGGCTCTCTAAGCTGAGGCAGCAAAGAAAAAGTAGAAAAAAGTATTTTATGAAGTGAGTATTTTGCATGAAGCTGCAAAAATAGGGTTTACCTATTGGAATCTAAATATTTTTGCCTTTCCTTTAAAATAAATATCAAATTTCTTTTGCATATTACAGCTAGCTTTTCCAGCTATTCACTTAAATGAAATACTACTCTTGAGAAGAATTGCCATATCAGATATTCACGGATGCTTGAAAACATTCTATACGCTTTTGCTAGAAATCAAATTCAGTAAACAAGATCAGCTCTTCCTTATCGGAGATTATATTGACCGAGGGCCAGATAGCAAGGGGGTCATTGATTACATCTGGCAGCTCCAACAAAGCGGCTACTCTATCTTCTGTCTTCGCGGCAATCATGAACAGATGCTAATTGACGAAATTAACAAGACCAACACTTGGTACGATGGAGAGGTAAGAACACTCAAGAGTTTTGACGTCAGTAAAAATGAAGACATCCCTGTCAAGTACATAGAGTGGATGCGCCAGTTGGGTTACTTCCTGGAGGTCGATAATTACATATTAGTTCACGCTGGTCTCAATTTCAAAATTAAAAACCCACTAGAAGACACTCACGAAATGCTTTGGATTCGTCACTTCGAAAGTGAAATAAACAAAGAATGGCTTGGTGATCGAATCATCTTACACGGACACACCCCTACTAAACAATCCGTAATAGAACAATCTCTGGAAAATCTCCACAAAATGCCTTCCCTCTGTATCGACAACGGTTGTAGTTTTCAAAGTTCAGGGTTAGGACATTTGATCGCTTTTGACATGACGAATCATACGTTGTACTTCCAAGAATGTGTGGACGAGGTATAACAAACGAAGAGTCACCCAACCTGAGCAACTCTTCAAAATACCCTGACTAAAATTTTGTTCGACTGTTTTTAAAAGGGGTAGATGAGGCGGATAAGGATTCTATTCACCTAAAAGCAAAACCTTATCTACCTCATCAACCTCCTTTCCTCATCTACCTCTTGACCAATTTATACAATCCTATCCGCTCTTCCTCATCTCTGATTCTTAAGAAATAAATATTCGGAGGCCACTGGCTCACATCTATTTTTGAAATATTTTTATGCTTTTCAATTGATCTCCCTAAGACATCAATTACATCGACTGAAGCTAGTGCAATTTCTGAATTTAGAAATACCTCCAAAGAAGCTGGATTTGGATGGATGGCTAAACCTGGGATTAGCTGCTCATTCGTATCTGCATTAAAAGCGATCTCTGCTGGATGTGACCAAGGAGATATTATCTCTCCTCTTTGAGTTGCGACTCTGTAAATCAGTGTTCCCGAACTTCCATCACCATCATGTTCATAGCTGGTTGTATTTGGTGAAAGCTCCGCTGCTTTTTGAAAGCTAGTACCATTATTAGTTGAGAATTCTATGAGATAACCTTCCTCATCACCAGCGATGTCTCTCCATTCTAACAATACACTTCCGTTTTGTAAGACTGCTGTTAGATGGGTTGGCGAATCTGCATAAGCTCCATGTTCCATCCTGGCGTCTAACTGCGTTTGGTACAAAGATGTAGGAGTAACCAAAGTGCCCGTTGACTCTTCGTAACCTCGGTCATGATCGTAGACGTAATCGTGTTCGACCATTGCTTTGCAGCCGATGGCATAGTTCTGACGACCGGGAGGTTGTTGCAAAATCAGTTCTCGCTCTGGCTCCATCGTGATGTTCCAGGCAACACTGTTTACAGCTCCCCAGCCATGACTGTCGCCCCAGCTTCCTCTGTTGTATAAACCCATGAGTTGCTGTCCTTCCGGTTCCGTAAAAGTAATGTTATCAAAAAGCATAGCCTGGCTCCACATGCGATGCCCTTCGCTAGCAGTAATATCATGTTCGCTCTCGCAGTCATGAAAAACAATTCCAGAGACAGCGCTCTTTCCGTTAGAGACATAGCTGTGTCTTCCCCAGGTGGTGTGGCAATTTTGAAAAAGGATATTGTTTGAAAATTTATTAACTGCAAAGTTGTAGCGACGTGCGCCATCTACTTCAGAATGTGGCTCCAAACCACTACAATTCAGAACAGAAACCCGATTGGCAACCTCTGTATAAATCGCAGCGTAACCAAAATGCAAAGCAGTGACCTCTGTAGCCCAGCAATCTTCCACTCCTTCAAATAGAACTGCACTCCAAGCATGACTTTCATCTTCTTCTTCGTCCGTTTCTATAACAATACGCAGATTTTCTATTCCTGATTTTTTAATAATATTTGGTTCATCCAAAACGTAAATTTCAGCTTGAGCTAAACTATTGTCTATGTGGTCGTAAATCGGTACATCTAAAATAATTTTCTGTTCTTCTGTTGAGATGGCTTTAATGGTTCGGTTGTATAGAATGTCTACCTGACCTGGTTCCCAAGGATCATCAGAATCTGTATCACCATAGTTTATAGATTCCAGCCAGTCCTCCGTTGAAGGATGAAAAACAATGATCTGATCGCCTACCTCATATGGATTTAGGTCTTCCACTTGCAAGGAACGTGACCCTGCTGGCAAAAAAGAACTGATAATATTTCTTCGGGTCCCGCTGACTTCTTCTTCCCAATCTTCATGATCTTCTGTTCCGATTACAATCAGTGTTCGCTTGCTTGGAGAATTACCGATGGCTTTAAGGATCGTGTTTGCTTCAGGACTATCTCCTTCGCCAACGCCACGCAATACGACCCCCGCAGCATCCAGATGAATTACTCCGTGGATTTCATACAAACCACTTTCTAACAATACTCCTCCGCGAATCCCATTCGCATTCAAAGTCATCGTAGCTACTTCATCTATAGCTGCTTGAATGTGAGCCGTGTTGTCACCTGTTATTGGTTGAATGGTTTTTACAATCGGTATTTTCGGGATGGCCTCTTCTCCGTTTTTATAACCTGCATAGCTGAAGTCGACGATGTAGTTATTGTTTTCGTCAGTGGTGTATTGCATGGTATTGTCGCTGCTTAGGAAAGCGCGTTGGCTGCTTTGTGCAAAGGTTGGGTTTATAAAAAATAGTGTGAGGAGTAATTGAATTAGGTGTTTCATTATTTTAGTGTGGTTTTATTTTAAAAATACGTAGTAACTATTCAGAGGCTACAGTTCCTTTGACTTGGGCTGCAACTTCCAAGTTGCGGTTCAAGTTTCTCTAGTTAGCTGTAGCCACAATTCTAAATCGCAACCCAAGCGCAATAGAAAAGCTAGGCGACTGGAGCTTTCCAGCACCTGCTTTTCAGTATTGTGCGTGCAGCAGGGAAAGGAGTTGCTACACTTTCATCAAAGTAATAAGTCTTGTCTTTTCGCCTTTAGGCAAATTTGAAATGTTAGTTAGAGCGATCCAGAACATATTCATCCATTGGCTCGTCGGGTTCTTCCACTGTCCAAAATTGGAAAGTCATCTTTTCTTCAGTTACCAGAATCTTCATTGCTCCATGCACATCGTCAATGCAGATGACTTCGAAATCATCTTCATCTTCTAGGTCTTCTTTCCCACAATCTTCATCACTCTTTCCACTTACGCCACAAACGATGTACATAAAATCTGGATTATCCTTTCGATAGATCCGTTGGTAAATATGCTCGTGACCAGTAAGAACAGCATGGGCACCCCATTCTTCAAAAGGCCATTGCATATCTTCATCACTTCCATGATCGCCAGTAGAATAAGGTGCATGATGGAAATAAACGATTTTGAAAGTCGCATCAGAATTTGCTAGTTCGGATTTCAACCAGATGGATTGTTCGCTATCACAACACAGGAGGTCATCATCATCTGGTGTACTATCTATAACGAAAAACTGAACGGGGCCTTTGGTATAGGTGTAATATCGCTCATTACCTGGGAGTGTAAAATAGAGTAGATACGGT